>CAXBJE010000200.1:0-6260 GCA_963975525.1 uncultured Owenweeksia sp.
AAAGAGACGATGGACCTCTATAACGAGGTATTTAAAAGTAACAAGAATTTATTCACCACAGAACTGGAGTGCCATATCAACAAAATGAAAGAGATGGACCGTTTGCTACACCCCAGCAATTCTTTCCTTATACTAACCAATACCACATTAAACAACTTTCCATTTGTAAGCAAAAACTTTCATCACAACCTTGGCCTTGATATTGAAAAAATGACTTCAATTGGAGTTCCTTATTGGCTAAGTCATTTTCATCCTGAAGAACTTTCTATTTGGATACAAATTTTAAGGGAATTAATGAACTTTACTATGGAAGAAGTACCTGTACATGACCGAAAGAAGGTTTCATACACCTGGAATAACCGAGTTAAAAATGCATCTGGCCACTATCTCAACCTTTTTGTTCATCAGGTACCCATAATATTAGATGAACAGGGCAAACCTATAATAGGCCTTAGTCACCATACAGTAATTGGAGAGAATGAACCGCTTCCAATGAAAAGCTCTGTAAAAATACTTAATGACCAAAATGAATATGAAACTTTATGGTTTCAAAACCACACTCAAAAATTGCTTACCTGCCATTTAACCAATCGCGAAAACGATATAATCCGATTATTGGCTCTGGATCTTACAAGCAAGGAAATCGGTAAACGGTTATCCATAAGCCCTCATACTGTAGATACTCATCGGAGAAAGATTCTCCAAAAACTCGAATTGAAGTCTACCGGAGAATTAATAGCCTACATGAAGGCACAACAACTTTTTTAGAATATACTCAAATTGAGTATTTCTCCAATGATCCAACCATGATATTATTGCAAGGTTATGAAACCAATTACTCGAACCTTAAGCTCAAATTAATTGCATTGAAAAACCTGACCCCCTTAAAAGGGTTTAGGTTTTTTGATTTAACTCTATCTACTTAATTTAATATCATGAGAAAACTAACTACTCTCTTATTATTGGGATTAATCACTTTTGGATGTGCCCGTTCTGACAAAAATGAAGACGAATCGCATATGGTGAACCTTACTTTTACTGTCACCAACAAGTCAAACACATGCACCAAAAACAACACGTTCAGCATTTTGGCACATGAGGCAGATCAGTCTAGTATTATTGACATTCTTGTAAGAGATGGCGACTATACTTTAGCACCAAATGAATCTGTAACATTTACAAAATCTATGGTGGCCACAAAGTCTGATCGGGTGGTTACTACCTTTTCATCTGACTATACCGGTTGCGACTATACCTCAGGAAACCTGCTTAATAGCCTGAGCTTTGCTGATGGAGATCACGTTTACTGGCAAATGAATGAAAAAGATGTAACTGTAAACAGCGGTGGCTCTGGCGGAGGTGGTGGCAGCTCCAACACCTATAGCTACGTTTTTGGAACATGCTGTGAACGTGTTGGAATTGTGCCCAATGACCTCAGCCCTAAAAACTGTCCGCAGGGATTGAGGCTGGAAATACGAGAAAAATCAACCAACCAGATTGTTTTTGCCCCTAATCAAACAATTAACCTTTCGGGAGCCACATACACAGGACAGGCAAATACCAGCAGGCCTATAGATTGCTTTAGTCCTAATACACTTACTGCAACCAATCTAAAACTAAATACTACTTACACCTTCTCCATTTACTGTGGTTCTGATCTTTATCAGGAAATAAGCTTCAACAAGACAAAACCTCAATCTAACGGTTACGATTGCTACCACTGGCTGGTTCACTAAAATGATGATTTTGACAGAACATAACAATGCGTCCCGGCCAATACAGAAGGGGCGTATTGTTATTAGTCCTCAAAATATTCAAAGGCATCAATCAAATCGAGGTAGGCGCCATCAAAACCTGAGGCAAGCAGTTTACTGAGGTAGGAGTCATTACCGGCATAAATGAGGTTGTGCCAATCGCTGTTCCAATATTCAATTTTGTAGTTGCCCGCCCAATCGGGGTTTTCGGTTTTTATCCAATCCGGTGAACCTGCTGTCCAATTACTATCCCAGTAAAAACGGTAGTCTTCTGCCTCGCCAATGCTCATATAAGCAATCACTAAACGTGTTCCGCCACTCACCTTTATTTTTAAGGAGTTTACCTCAGCCCTGGTCAACAGGGTATTATTGTAAAAGGCATCAATTATCAAGAGGTCATAATCAGTAGAGGCCAAAGCCTGCAGGTAGCTTTGCTTTGATGAAAATCGTGAGGGGTTAATCAGATAGAGAAAATTCTTAACGCCAGCCATGGTCATAACACTACCAGAGTGAACATCATTCGGTACTATAGGGTAAGATGGCACTTCGTCTAACTCACGGCTTGGGGCTGCAAAACCTATGTTCCCCTCACTTTTATTAATGGAATAAGAGTCATCTACAAATGTGGGTGTGGAGCAATAATCTGTAACCAAAATCGGTTTTTGAGCTTCTCTGTATAAACTCAAAAAAGAGCTCACTTCCCTCCTGTCTGCAGTGCTATTGGGCAAATCATCATTGCTGTAGCCATAGTTCAAATCCTCTCGGCCAATGGCATCAATACTGGCCATATAGTTTTGGTCTATTGAGGTGGAACAATCCTGGCAAAAGCTGCGTAAAGCTACATCCTGTCCGTTTTGTGGAATGATGATGAAGTTACCATCCGTGGCCCGGGCTTTTTGGGCAATATTTATCACCAGGGTTCGCATATCCTTTCGGTAGATGTAATCGTCTTCAATAACAGAAGGCTGGTTACGCTCGCAGGAAATTAGCAGGAATAAAGCTGGAAGGAAAAATGTAAGACCTGAATTTTTCATACCCGATGGAAGCAACTGTAATGCCAAAAGAAAAGGCTACTGCACGGGGTCTTTACCCGCTGCTATTCTATCAACCTCACGCAAGGCACGCTCAAAACCTGAAGCAAAATCGCTACGCATAAAATGTGGAATCATTTTTTCCTCGATAATCTTCTTTGTTACCTCGTCCGTAAATACTTCTTCAATACCATTACCGGGAGCAATGGCCGCCTGACCCAGATTAGAGCTTACCAATATTACAAGTCCGTTGTTATCTTCCTCATCTCCAACTGACCATTTGTTACCCAAAGCCGTGGCATAGGTTACAATATCCTCAAAGGGCGCAATGGAATCAATGGTAACTAAAACCACCTCATATGGGGATTCAGCATTAATCTTTTCAGCATGCTGAAGCAATGATTGCTTTTCCTGAACGCTCAATACTCGCTCAAAATCGCTTACTATACCCAGAGTTTCGGGCAGCTTATTGAAAATGCTGTCCATTTCCGTTTTCTGGGTTTTATCTAACCCATTAGTATTGTTGCATTGGCAGCTGAATGCCACCACTGAAACAGTAAGAAAAAGGACTGCGCGAAAGATAATTTTCTTCAAGGTGCTAAACGTTCGAATTTTGGCCGAATATAGCCAATATTAGCTTTTGGCTTTTCCAAAGTTCTAAACATCCAATAAGCTCTCAACAGCTTATTCAATTCCCGAAACCTGAGGCGGTGACTGATGACAATAAATGAAGTTTTGAAGGTCTCCGAAATGCGCAATAATCTCCCCTCGCCTTACCGCTGAAGGCTTTTTGGAAAAAAATGAAGGATAAGAACTGTACTTCCAAACTTTGAGGTTTTCCGCCAAACCTGCTTCAATTGGGTTGTAATGGATGTAATGAACCAGCTTAGCAAAGTACCTTTCATCGGTTACCTTAATTCGTTTAAAGTTTTTCATGAAGAGGCTACCTTTTCTACCTTCAACTTTGTTGAATGCCTGTGTATAGCTACTAAATAGATTTGAAAATTGTTTACTCAGAAGTAGTGAAAGCGGAAGAAGCTTTTCCAAAGTTCCAAACTTTGGAAAAGCTCTGAAAATTGCATCAAGCTCCTTCTCCCCTTTTACCCTAACCAAAAAATGAAAATGATTGGGCATAAGGCAATAGGCAAACAAATCGGTGATAGGAGATATGTACTTACTATACTTCGCCAGGAAGAACCTATAATTTTCATCAGATAGAAAAATAGGCTCACTGCCATTGGCACGGTTGTAAATATGGTAAACGCAATCAGGCTCCAGCGGGGCAGTTTTGAACTTCATAGGTTTGGTTTACCCAAATTTAGAGTTTTATCAAAGCGCTGTACCCTTTTACTACTGGACTTTTTAGCTTTTCCAAAGTTTTAAAACTTTGGAAAAGCTTCTGCGAAAGGTTATTTTCTTCAAGGCGCTTTTGGCCGAATATAGCCAATAATCGTTTTTAGTCTAACTGAATATGACAATTGGGTAAAGCTGCTTTAATACGCGCCTTTTCGCTTGTGCTGAAATGATTGTTAATGGCTATGAGAGTCCTGAGGTTAGTTAGAGCTTTCAAGTTCTCAGGGAGCTTCTCCAATTTGTTATTGGAAAGCACCAGATATTCTAAAGTTGAAATAGCCGTTATCGATTCCGGAAGGACGGTAAGTTGGTTATCACTCAGGTTCAAAATTTTGAGTTTGGAAAGATCGCCAATCTCATTGGGCAGAGTTTGCAAGTAATTATACTCCAGTTTCAACTCTTCCAAATTTTTAAATGCACCCCATCCAGGATCGATACTCTTAAACTGATTAAGGCCCAAATCCAGCACCTTAAGTTTTTTAAGATTGATGATGCCGGCTGGCAAATAGCTCAGTTGGTTGTTCTCAAGCGTCAATACTTCCAACTGCTTACAGTTGCCAATTTCCTGTGGTACAGTAATAAAGTAATTTTCGGAAGCATACAAATATTTCAGGTTTTTCAACTTACCCATTTCAGCAGGCAGCTGGTTTATTTTGTTGCTTGAAATATCAAGAGAAATAAGCTTGTTGAGTATTGAAATCTCTGCGGGAAGATATTTTAGGCTGTTAATCTTCACATCAAGTACCTCCAGGCTGGTGAGTTCAAAAATGGCATAGTCCCAACTTTCCAGGTGGTTTCTCATCAAGTTTAGAAATGTCAAATCCTTTAAAGTGGAAATGTTATCATCCACCTCAAAGAGATTTTGATCGCGAAGGTTGAGTTGCTTTGCAGGAGTGCTGCTGGCCACGGCCTCATCCACACTATAAAAAACATGAGATTCCTTAGGGTTGGCGAATTGAGAAAAACCCGTTGAACATAGAAGGCAAAGACTTACTGCTATTATCTTTTTCATAAACTCAACTCTTTAGTATTGCTGCCCTGCAGTGTTATCCGTTAATGATTTCATAAAGGAAATGATGGCGTTTTTTTCGCTTTGGCTCAAATGAAGCGAGTCTCCAGCCAAAGTTTGGTTTACCACCTCTAAACCCAGGCCTGCTCCCCCACCATGGTCGTAAAAGTCCAGAACTTCCTCCAGCGTATTGTATGCGCCATTATGAAAGTATGGGGCGGTAATTTCCACATTCCTTACGGTAGATGTTTTAAATGACTTTTCATAGATCCAGGCCATTTCGCTGTATATAGTATTAGCCAGCCGTCCATTATCCTCATCCAAATTTTTAGTATTTGGATTTGTAAGCACCCCCAAAATCTCACTTTCATTTTTTGCAAACTGTGGTGGCACTAATCCTGCAAAAGTGGGTGCAAAGTGGCAAGTACCACAGGCCGCCTTTCCCATAAACAGGTTAAAACCCTCCTTTACCTTAGGCTCCAAATCCTGCTTTTCACCTCTCACATATTTGTCAAAATCACTGTTAAAAGATTGCAGCGAAAGCACATAGGAAGCTAATGCCCTGGAAAAATCTTCGCGGCTGATATCCTTGTGTCCGAAGGCCTTTTTGGCCAGTTTAGGATACTCCTCTGATTTATTCAGTTTTGCAACGATTTCCTTGTAACCGGTATTAAATTCATCATGATTAAAAATTACGTGCTCGGCCTGCTGCTCTAAACTAAAAGCGCGTAAATCATAAAAATATCTATCCGAATAAACTGCATTTAACAGTGTGGGCGAATTGCGTTGAACCGTTTTACCCTCTACACTACTGGCCGATTTGGCTTGCCCATCCGTAAAACCCTTAGCGGGATTATGACAACTAGCGCAGCTCATTTGGTTATTCTGACTTAATATAGGGTCATAAAACAATTTCTTTCCAAAATCCAATAAGGCCTTGCTATCTTCATCCCTACTTAACTCTGAGTAGAAATAAGGGTCTAAAAAATCCGCGGCAAAAATGCTGTTGCTATTGGGATTCCAGCCCCACTTGGCGGCTTTGGTGCTTGGTGTGCCACCAATGGCTTTTAGCTCTTTATATAAGGGGTCTATATAATTGATTAAAAAACCTAG
>CAXBJE010000201.1:0-6255 GCA_963975525.1 uncultured Owenweeksia sp.
ATTACCTGAGTGATATTGTATTGGGAGATGTGAGTTATGCCAAACACTTTGATAGTGTGGGGACATTTTCCCTGGGCATTCGCTACCTAAGCTACGGAGATTTTGAAAGGGCCAATTCCATCGGTATTCGCGAAGGGACTTTTTCCGCAACGGATATGGCTATTACGCTTGGCTATGCCCGTCAAATAGATACCAACTGGAGCGTGGGGGCTAATCTTAAGTTTATCAACTCTAAGTACGATGTGTATGGCTCTTCAGGTATGGCGCTTGATTTGGCAGCCACATATCAAATCCCGGAAAAAAGGATTGTAATGGCTTTGGTTGCCAAAAACATAGGCTTTCAGTTTAACCCCTATTTTGAAGAGAGAGAGTCTTTACCGTTTGAATTGCAATTGGGAATCTCCAACCGTTTTGAGCACTTACCGCTACGGGTACAGCTTACGCTGGAAGAATTACAGCGCTGGGATTTAACTTATGATGATCCTAATAATGTTACCGTAAACCAACTAACTGGCGAGGTGGAGGTTGATGAACCAAGTATTTGGAACAATGCCCTTCGCCATGTGGTGGTAGCTGCTGAGTTTGCACCTACTAAGGCCTTTAATGTTCAAATTGGTTACAGCTTTCGCAGAAACAATGAGCTAAACCTGGATACAAGGAGAAGTTCAGCCGGACTTTCCTTCGGTTTGGGTATCCGTATCGCCAAACGGTTTAGAATAAATTATGCACGTAATGCCTATCATGTGGCAGGTGGTGCCAACCACTTCAGTATAATTACCGACCTTGGCGACTTCAAAAAGAAAAAGTAAGTGCCAAATCAAGCCATCAACATTGCCATTGACGGTCATTCATCCACAGGAAAAAGTACGCTGGCGCGCGAGTTAGCCGCTAAACTCGGTTACCGCTATATTGATACCGGAGCCATGTATAGAGGTGTTACTCTTTATGCCTTACGCCACAACTTAATGGATGGACAATCCGTAAAGCCCGAGCTTATTGAAAAACTCAATGATATCAACCTTGAGTTTCATCACAACCCAAAGCGAGGAGCTTCTGATCTTATCCTTAACGGGGAAAATGTAGAATCTAAAATCAGAAACATGCTGGTGGCAAGCCATGTTAGTGCCATTGCAGCCGTTTCTGAGGTTAGAAGGCATTTGGTAGCTCAGCAAAAGAAAATGGCTGATCAAAAATCTGTAGTTATGGATGGACGTGATATTGGCACAGTGGTGCTGCCAGATGCGGAGCTTAAGATATTTGTTACGGCACGGGAGGCCATCCGAACAGACAGGCGCTACAAAGAACTTTTGGAGCGTGGAGATGACATTACCAGGGCCGAAGTAGCAGCCAATATCCGCCAACGTGATTTATTAGACACCAACCGAGAAGACAGCCCGCTTATGCAAGCTGAAGATGCTCAGCTTTTAGATAACTCTGAACTAAACCGGGAAGAGCAATTGAACAAGGTTTTGGAATGGACTGAAGCCACCTTAGCGAAAGTGGAAAGTTAGGAGTGCAAAATGTGGAGAACCATTAGAGCTCTAATTCAACTTTCAAATCACTAAAATGAATAGCTCTCTTAGTTTGCCATCTCTGAATTACTACAAAAAAAAGCTCCCTCGGCTTAGCCAAGTGAGCTTTCTGAATTTTATTTGAGAAGATATTATTTCGCTTTTTGCTTTGTTGCCTCATATTCGGCCATCATCTCCTGTATCATTTTAATGTACTTCTTTTTGGCTTCATCCATGGGCATGCCCTCCAGGCGTTTCCATGCATCGTGCTTAAAAGTTTCTATAACGTTTGAAGATTCTGTTGGGCGCTCATTGTTGTTGTCGCCCAAAGTGCCCTGTTTAAAGTAGCCATAGGCAATCAGCATATTGTCTGCTGTTTGTGGAGGCATTTTGTTGCCTTCATTTACGTGATGCCAAAACTTCTTGTCCAGATCCTGATCGGTCATTACTTGCACTTTGTTCATCAAATTTACTTTAGTTCTGCTAAAATCTGTTCTCCACCCCGGGCTTTATCCCCAACTTTTACTAACACATTGGCATCCAATGGAAGGATAACATCCACACGCGAGCCAAATTTAATAAATCCTGAATCAGTTCCCTGTAATGCCTTAGTGCCTTCTTTGGCATACATAACAATTCTGCGGGCCACCGCACCGGCAATTTGTTTATAAAGTACTGATGGGCCTTCAGGAGTTTCTACCACCACAGTGGTACGTTCATTTAATAAGCTCGACTTTGGGTGCCATGCCACCAAAAATGCTCCCGGGTGATATTTGGCATACTTTATAATACCAGATACGGGATAGCGGTTTACATGCACATTTAGTGGAGACATGAATATACTAATCTGAATACGTCTGTCTTTAAAGTATTCCTGCTCGTCAATCTCCTCAATCATTACAATCTTGCCATCGGCAGGCGCAATAACCTTGGTGTTGTTGATGTGGGTATGGCGCTTGGGATTTCTAAAAAACTGTAATACTAACAGGTAGATTACAATTGAAATAACCAATACTATGTTTTGGACCCACTCCATATCCACCAATAAAAAAATGGTGATGTTGATAACTGCCAAAATGAGCAATGCTCTAAAAAGTATTTTTTTGCCCTCGGAGTGAATTCTAATCATACAGGTAAATTTTCGATGATGCGAAGATAGAAATAGGAAAGTGGAAGTACGAATAACAAACTGTCAATGCGATCAAGTATTCCTCCATGGCCCGGCATAAAGGATCCGCTGTCTTTTAGGTTGAAACTGCGTTTCATGGAAGATTCAAATAAATCTCCAATTGTACCAAACACTACAACTATAAGAGCAAGCCCTAGCCAGCCGATAAGTGGCAAAAAGGGTAAAAAGTAAGACATGGTAAAGGCGGCCACAACAGCAGAAATAGCTCCGCCAAAAAATCCTTCCCAGGTTTTGTTGGGAGATATCCGTTCAAATAATTTATGCCTGCCGAAGCTTCTTCCAAACAGGTAGGCAAAGGTGTCATTGCACCAAATAAGAATAAAAACCGAAGCCAACATCCAGGGGTAGTTTTGGCCGTTATACTCAGAAAGCATAGGAAGTACAATCATAGGCAAACCGATGTACACAAGGCTAAATATGCTGTGAAATAGGTTTCGGGGAACATCTTTTGAGTTGAAGGCCAGATTGCTCATCAAAACAAAAATGATAAGCACAATCAGCCCTTTAAGCCAACGCAGCTGCTGATCCGGAACTTCAAAAATTCCTGTAAAGCAATAAATAGATAGAAATATAACCCCGATAATAAGTGCGGCAGGAAAAACCAAATCACGGTCTTTGGTAAACTGCATCCATTCTAAAACTGCTGCCACGGAAAGAAAACAAGCTAAAAAAACTTGTCCGTAAACCCCGCTAAAGCAAGCCACCATTACCATGATGACATAAACGAGGCCACTTATGGTCCGTACAATCATGTTGTTCATGGAAGCTGATCTTCTAAAAGCAAGAGATAAATCTCTTTGTTGCAGGTGCTTCCGGATGCGGCCTCTTCATTGCCGGCATCTTTAATAGGGCCTTTAATAGTGGTAATCTGAGATGGGATATCTCCTTTGTATTTGTTACGAATACCTGTTAAACCTTCACGCAGGTTTTCCATAATCTGGCTGGTACGGGCAACGGTAATAAAGGTTTCAGGCAGTTCAACCAATTTTTTGCCTAGCGTTTGGTTGGCGGTAATCATAATTCCTCCATTAAAGGAAATAAGGTATTCACAACCAGAGCAAAAGGCATTGGCTCCTGCCAGATTATCGGTAACTCCTGTTAGTCCGGCCTTTGAAAGAATGGAAGTTAAATTGGGGTCTTTACAGAAAATAGCATCTATACCAGATTCTTTGGTAATGTGCCTAAGATATTCGTAGGCATCGGTTTCCTTTTCGCAGTATAAAAACTTACCGCCCGAGGCGGTAAAGTTTTTTACGAACGCAAGATCCATGGATTCTTTTTTGTTTCCGCTGTAAAGAGGCAATTCCTCTTGTTCAGCATCTGCATCAGCGGCAGGCTTGCCGCTTAATACATTTAGAAATTTCCCAAAAAATCCAGTTTTTTTAGTGCTTTCTGCCATTAATAATTGCGAGTCTCAAGAGGTTTTTTGCTTATCCCTTTTGCTCCTCAGCTGGCTCTTCCTTTTCAGTTGACGAGTCGGTTACATCCTCCCCGTTCTTTAAAGTTTCTCCAGTTACGGATTCTTTTATAGGATTGCCCATTTCATCTTTTTGCCATGGACGCTTGCCAAAAATCTCCTCTAAATTTTCCTTAAAGATAACTTCTTTGTCAAGCAACATATCAGCAAGCAAAGCGAGTTTTTCCTTGTGCTTTGTTAATAATTCCTTAGACCTTTCGTATTGAGCCTCAATTATCTTACTGATTTCTTCATCAATAATTTGGGCTGTTTTTTCACTGTAAGGTTTATTGAAACCATAGCCATCACTGTCTTGACTGTCGTAATAAGTGATGTTTCCTATCTTTTCATTCAACCCATAAATGGTAACCATGGCGCGTGCCTGCTTGGTGATTTTCTCCAAATCACTAAGAGCACCTGTTGAAATCTTACCGAAAATAATTTCTTCAGCAGCGCGTCCACCTAGGGCAGCGCACATTTCATCTAAAATCTGGTCAGTATTAGTAATCTGTCTTTCTTCGGGTAAGTACCAGGCGGCACCCAGCGATCGGCCACGAGGAACAATCGTAACTTTTACCAGTGGAGCAGCGTGCTCCAACATCCAACTCACCGTAGCATGCCCAGCTTCGTGAAAAGCGATTACTTTCTTTTCATGCTCGGTAATGATTTTGTTTTTCTTCTCTAGTCCACCAACTATTCGATCTACTGCATCAAGGAAGTCCTGACCTTCAATTGCCTTTTTACCTTTTCTGGCCGCAATCAAAGCTGCTTCATTACAAACATTTGCAATATCAGCACCTGAGAAACCTGGTGTTTGTTTGGCAAGGAAATCAGTTTCCACGCCCTCGGCCATTTTCAGGGGTTTAAGGTGTACCTGGAATATTTCCCTGCGCTCATTCAAGTCGGGCAGGTCAACATAAATCTGACGGTCAAAACGACCAGCGCGCATCAAAGCGCGATCAAGTACATCTGCACGGTTGGTGGCTCCAATTACAATAACATGTTCTTTAGTGGCGAAGCCATCCATCTCAGTAAGCAACTGGTTCAACGTGTTTTCACGCTCATCATTACCACCGCTAAAGGAGTTTTTACCACGGGCACGGCCTATGGCATCTATCTCATCAATAAAAATAATGGCCGGAGATTTTTCCTTGGCTTGCTTAAACAAGTCTCTAACGCGAGAAGCACCAACACCCACAAACATCTCCACAAAATCAGAGCCCGAAAGGGAGAAGAAAGGAACTTTAGCTTCACCGGCAACAGCCTTTGCCAAAAGAGTTTTACCTGTTCCGGGAGGGCCTACAAGTAGGGCTCCTTTTGGGATTTTACCGCCAAGAGAGGTGTACTTTTCAGGATCTTTAAGGAAGGATACAATTTCTTCCACTTCTTCCTTAGCACCTTCTAGTCCGGCAACATCCTTAAATGTGATTTTAACATTAGTGTTTTTATCAAAAAGCTGTGCCTTTGATTTTCCAATATTAAAGATTTGAGCTCCGGCACCACCAGCACCTGCACTCATTCTGCGCATAATAAAAATCCAAATGGCAATCATTAAAATAAAGGGGAAAATCCACATCAAAAGATCTCCAAAAATGTCTTTTTGCTCCTCATAGTCAGGAACAATTTTTTCAGATGCCAGCTCTTCATGATTTTGATAAAAATCCTCGAGGTTAGCCCGGAAGGCGTCATCAGGCATTTCAAAAGTGTACTGCGGTATTCCACCAGTTCCACCTTTTACATCATTTTCCTTTAGCTTTTTGTACCTGTCTTTGTTTTCAATGGCCTCCTTCTTAATGTAAACATGTACTTCCTTTTCGTTTACAATTTTAACCTTGGCCACATCGCCAGCTTCAAGCATTTCAGTAAAATCACTGAAATTGGTGGTAGCACTGGTTTTGCCAAAACTTCCGAAGATTTGTATGCCGATAAAGGCAATTACAATAGCTGCGTAAATCCAATAAAAATTGAACTTCTTATTAGGGCCACCGGGCTTTTTATCGCCACCTTTATTATTTCCTTTAGAAAACTGTTCTTTCAGTTTATCCAGTTGTTTCTTGTCTTTGTTTTCCATTTTGTACAATCAGAAATTGTTCTCAAGT
>CAXBJE010000202.1:0-6201 GCA_963975525.1 uncultured Owenweeksia sp.
GCCATGTATGTTATGTTTTTCGGGCTGTTCGTGTTAGTGCCTGCGTATATCGCTTTATATCTTAGTCAGCCCGAAGGTTTCTCCTCAATGTTGGGGCATTTACATAGAGTGGTGATGAACCCTGTGCTAATGATGCTGTTGGTGCCAGCTTTCTTCTATCAAAGAAAAATGCAGGACCAAACGTCCTCATAATTTCATTATTTTTGAGCCTCCCTCTGCTACGGGAACTTTTATTACCATTTTCCCTCTCTCTATGATCAAACTTCAAGGGATTACTAAATCCTATGTTACCGGTGGTAAACCATTGCCGGTGCTTAAGGGTATTGACCTTCACATAAAAGAAGGCGAGTTGGTGGCCATTATGGGTTCATCAGGCTCGGGTAAATCTACCCTATTAAATATTCTAGGAATTCTTGACTCGTATGACTCCGGGGAATACACGCTGGCCGATACCTCCATGAAGAACCTTAGCGAGAAAAAAGCGGCTCAATACCGAAACAGGTTTTTAGGATTTGTGTTTCAGTCGTTCAACCTGATTGCCTTTAAAAATGCCATGGAAAATGTGGCTTTACCACTGTATTACCAAGGGGTAAAGCGCAATAAGAGAAATGCCATTGCGCTTGAGTATCTTGAAAAAGTAGGATTAAAAGATTGGTCGGGGCATTTGCCTAGCGAGTTATCGGGTGGACAAAAACAACGAGTGGCTATAGCCCGGGCGTTAATTACACAGCCTAAAGTGCTTTTAGCGGATGAGCCTACCGGGGCTTTGGATACCACCACATCTTACGAGGTGCTGGACATCTTTAAAAAGATAAACAAGGAGGAAGGAATTACTGTGGTAATTGTAACACACGAGCAGGATATAGCCGATATGTGTGATCGTATTGTGTTTATGAAGGATGGGCTGATAGAGTCAGGAGTAGGGAGTTTGGAATCGGTTGTAAGTAGTCGGGAGTAAGGAGTAAGGAGTTTGGAGTTTGGAGTTTGGAGTTTGAGAAAAATATCGATGTACAACATACAATAAGCATAGTACAGTCCCCATGTTCGACCTAGACAAATGGCAGGAAATATTTATCACCATCCGTAAAAACAAATTGCGGACATTCCTTACGGGCTTTAGTGTGGCTTGGGGGATTATGATGTTGGTGGTGCTGCTGGCGGCCGGGCAGGGGTTGAAAAATGGCGCCATGTCTGAGTTTTTGGCGGATGCCACTAATAGCCTTTGGATAAACGGTGGCCGTACTTCGGTGCCTTATGGTGGGTATAAATCCAACCGCCCGATAATACTAAACAATACAGATTACAATAATACGATTCGTGACAATCCTGCTATTTTTAAAACCTCTGCCAGCAAAAACTATTGGGGAGCCCAAATTATATATGACGATCAGGCGGCCAATTTTGAGGCGCGTGGGGTGCATCCGGAAAACCAGTACATGGAAAGCAATGAGCTGGTGGAAGGTAGATATATCAATGAGCTTGACCTTATAGAACAGCGTAAAGTGGCTGTGCTTGGTCAAAAGGTAGCCAAAGAGGTTTTTAAGGAAGTTCCACCATTAGGCAAATATGTACGTGTAAACGGGGTGCTGTTTGAAGTGGTGGGCATTTACTCCGATGCGGGTGGCGAAGACGAAGAAGACAATGTTTACCTTCCTGTGAATGTGGCCCAAAAAACACTTAGCCAAAAGCCTGAAGAGCTTACCCGTATAATAGTGGCCTATGATGAAGGTTTTAGTTTGGAGCAGAGTAAGACCCTGGAAAATAAGCTAATCAATGATCTGGCAGCAGCCCATGGATTTGACCCTACCGACAAAAGTGCATTGCGCATTTGGAACCGCCAGGAAAACATGAAAGACGTGGTTGGTGTGATAAACGGTATCAACATTTTTGTGTGGGTGATTGGCATCTTTACCATTATAGCCGGTATTATTGGCGTAAGCAACATTATGATGATAGTGGTGAAAGAACGCACCCGCGAGATTGGCATTCGTAAGGCATTGGGTGCTACACCGGGTTCCATTATAGCCCTTATTATTCAGGAGTCGGTATTTATTACCACCTTTTCAGGATATGTGGGTTTGGTGCTGGGCGTGGGTTTGGTAAGCATGGCGGGCAGCGGTATTGATCACGACTTCTTTAAAAACCCCGAAGTAAATTTTCAGATAGCGATGATTACCCTTGGAATATTGATAGTGGCTGGTGCCTTGGCAGGATACTTTCCCGCAAGGAGAGCCGCTATGATACGACCTATAGAGGCGCTGAGGGAGGAGTAGTTTGGAAGCGGGAGTGTTGAGTTTTAAGTGTTAAGTTTTGAAAATACGTACAACGAAATATCAATAATTAAGGTGCTTTTTTTGGTAGGCACTTTGGCTAAGCCTTTACTGAGCGACAGTCAAAGTGTTCAGTGTGATAGTAGGAAGTTTTGAAGGAAAGAATAGAAAATAGGAATCGCAAAAATGTTTGGGATTTATCTAAATACTAAAATCTAAAGTCTAACATCTAATGATAGATAGAGACCAATGGCAGGAAATAGGAGCAGTTTTAGGTCGCAATAAGTTGCGCACCTTCCTCACGGCCTTTGGTGTGTTTTGGGGCATATTTATGCTGGTGATAATGATGGGCAGCGGGCAGGGGCTTAACAACGGTGCTACTGCCGGGTTTGGTGGCACAGCTACCAACAGCCTTTTTATGTGGACCCAAAATACCAGTATGCCCTACAAGGGTTTTAAGCGGGGACGCAATTACAATTTTAGAAATGATGATGTTGAAGCCCTAAAAGCGGCTGTGCCTGATATTGAAATCCTGTCTCCACGCTGCCAGGCAGGGGGGCACCGTGGTTCGGCCAATGTTACACGGGGGGTAAAAACAGGTGCCTTTGGTATTTATGGAGATTATCCTGAGCTGGTACATATCCAACCCATGACCATATTGCAAGGGCGATTTTTAAATGATGACGACCTAAAGGAGCGCAGAAAGATTTGCGTGATTGGTATTGAGGTGTATAATGGTTTATACAAACCGGGCGAAGAGGTAATCGGCACCTACATTGAAGCACAAGGAATTAACTATAAGGTAGTAGGGCTTTTCAAGGCAGTGTCGGATGATGCAAGAAGATCCGAAGAACAGGAAAAATCCATATTTATACCGCTTACTACTTTTCAAAGGGCGTACGCCTGGGGCGATATTATTGGCTGGTTTAGTGTAACCTCAAAGCCTGATGTGCCCGTATCTGAAGTGGGTGAGCAAATGAAAGCGGTTTTGCGCGAGCGCCATAAAATTCACCCAGAAGATGAGATGGCTTTTGGAAGCTGGAATATGGAAGAAACCTTTAACCGTATGATGTCTCTGCTTACTGGTATAAGCCTGCTTTCGCTGATAGTAGGTACGCTCACCCTGTTGGCCGGTGCCATTGGCGTAAGCAATATTATGCTGGTGATAGTAAAAGAACGGACCCGTGAATTTGGCGTACGAAGGGCATTGGGAGCAACCCCATGGTCTATTATGAAACAGGTAGTGCTTGAATCTGTGGTGCTAACGGTGGCCGCAGGCGTATTGGGTATAATATGTGGCGTGTGGACTATGGAAGGTGTGGCCTGGGCCATGAATCAGTTTTCGGAGGAATCAGGATTTTTTAGAAACCCCGGAGTGGAGCTACCCATTGTATTAACCTCACTTGGTATTTTAGTTTTGTCTGGCATTTTAGCGGGACTCATTCCCGCAAGGCGTGCCGTAGAAGTTAAACCCGTGGAAGCCCTCCGTTACGAATAATTAAAAACAATAATTCCGCTTTGGCGGGAAAAACAAACCATTATTAATGAAGCGTTTTTTTAGAATTCTCCTTTTCGTTGTAATCCTTGGCATATTTGGTTACACCTTGTTTTACCTCTTCCAAAAGTCGCAAAAGGCGCCTGAGGTGTACAATACGGAAAAGCCCTTTTATGGTGATGTAATTAATAAGTCCGTTGCCACGGGAAGTATTATTCCACGAGAGGAAGTGATTATTAAACCACAGGTGAGTGGTATTATTACTGAGGTGTACCTGGAAGCAGGCACTTTAGTAAAGGCAGGGCAGGAGATTGCCAAAATACAGGTGATACCGGATATGGTTTCTTTAAACAATGCCGAAAACAGGGTGGAAGTGGCGCGTCTTTCCATGAATAATTCTAAGCTGGATTATGATCGTAATGAATTGCTCCACAAAAACAATGTAATCAGCAGTAGTGAGTTTCAGCGGTTTGAACTGGCTTACCGCAATGCCCGGCAGGAACTGGAAGCTGCACAGGATAATTTGCAGATTGTGCGCGAAGGTGCCAGTAAAAAGAAAGGCAGTGCCGCCCTTAATATTGTAAAAGCCACGGTTAGTGGGATGGTGCTGGATGTACCCGTAAAAGTGGGAAACCAGGTAATTGAGAGCAACAACTTTAATGAAGGAACCACCATTGCCAGCATTGCCGATATGAAAGACCTGATTTTTGAAGGTAAGATTGATGAATCTGAAGTGGGAAAGATTAAGGAAGGCATGGACATCCTGTTGACTGTTGGTGCCATTGAAAACAAACAGTTTAATGCCCGTTTGGAATACATCTCACCGAAAGGAGTGGAAGAAAACGGAGCTATACAATTTGTAATTAAGGCCAAAGTACTTTTAGACTCAGCCGACTTTATACGTGCCGGCTATAGCGCCAATGCGGATATCGTACTGTCCCGTAAAGACTCTGTACTCTCCATAAAAGAAAAGCTGTTACAGTTTGAAGATGGTAAGCCCTACATAGAAGTAGCCACTGGCGACCAACAATTTGAAAGACGCGAGGTGAAACTCGGCCTATCTGATGGTATTAATGTAGAAGTGCTGGAAGGCGTAGATGCGGATACGGAGATAAAAATTTGGAATCAGGCGGGGTAGGGGATATACCGATTTGAATAAGCGCCTGTTTTAATGGCGTTTATTTTTGTTAGCAAATGTTTTTATTTCCAAAACTGCCACCATTTCTTATCAGGGTCAAATGGTTTTATTTTTATGTTTTTGTATTTAGTCATATTAAAGTCTTCAATTTCTGGATTCTCTTCTAAGTATGTTTTGTCATACTTTTCACCTTCCTCTCCTAGTACAACTGCATCAAGCTTATCTGCAATTGAAATCATTTTTTCAATTATCCAATTCTCAGGATTTTTTACAGTTATCCATCCATATTTTTCAGAGAACGTGAATGGAACTTCTCCGTTCGCAGCTTTCCAAAGTCCAGCATTTGGTGTTGAAACTGTCAAAACTTCTCCCTCTCCCAGTGTTGCAGAGTAATCTTCAAACGAAGCAAATTCCGAATCAGAATCGAGATAGTTTTTCCATTCCTTGACTGTAATCTTTTTTTCATCGTCTTCTCGTTGTATGATTAATTCGTATCCCATAAATAGTCATATTTATTTTTTGCCACCATTTGCTTTAGTGAGTTGAATGGCTGGTACTTATAGCGAGTAAGTTTTTTGCACTTTATCAAAGCTATAATTTTTCTTATTGACTGAGTAATTCAGTAGAAGTGTTAAAAGGTGTGGATGCCGATACGGAGATTAAAATTTGGAATCAGGCGGGGTAGGGCTAGGTATTACTAAGGCCTATTTTCATTGATACTGTTTTCTACCTGTTTCCACCAAATTGACTTTGGATTTTTTAGGTCAGATTCAACTAAATAACTTGGTAATCTCTCGCAATAAAATAAATCTGGAACCATAACCTGCATGCAATACCCCATCGAATGGCTCATAGTGAGATTAGATTTCGGTAATCCTTTTACGTTGTTAACATTTAATCTGAAGAAATCATTTAGCAGGGCGAGCACTTCAAACTTCTTTACCTCACTTTCCATTGGTTGATAGGTTTCGTTATTGTAGTATCCCTTAATAAATCCCTCGCCCTTATCTATCCATAGAACAAATACTTTTTCGTAGGACGAAGAGCCATTATCATATATGTATTTGCAAAGCATTAATGTGTCTATTCCGCTATATTTTAAACTGCAGATGAATATTTCCGGTAATGTGTCAATTGGGTAATTGCTACCTGCTCGATTAAAGCAATTATTAATTTCACGTTCCTTAAACTTACAACCCTTCGCATACCTATTTTGCCGAATTGAATCTTGTATTCTCCGATGCTCCGACTCTTTATTCTCATCCATTTTATCGATGGTGGTTAAATAGCCGCATCCA
>CAXBJE010000203.1:0-6187 GCA_963975525.1 uncultured Owenweeksia sp.
GAAAAGGTTTTTGAAATCTCATCAAAAGCTGGAAGTATTGTATTGATGGAAAAAGCTACCAACGCTGAAAGTGATGCTATGCTCAATACAAATAGCCCTAAGCTTGGTTCCTTAATATACATATCGCTAAAATTTGGGTAGATTGAAGTTGGCCAAAACGAACTGCCTGATGACCAACTGCCACATTACTTTACAGGAATGGCTAAGGGCCGCATTGGGGATCCACTTGCACCTCGTAACTTCAGATTGGCCGCTATAAAGGCAAACTCATAAACCTTGTCTTTGGCCAGCTCTTCCAAAAACATAAGCTCAATAAACATTACGCCTTTTTCAGCTAATAGGTAGGTGTGCACCGGCACCCAGTTATCTTTTCGCTCTGGCGGAAATGCTTCAAAACTTAAATTATCTGCACCCAGCAGCATTATTTTCTGATCTTCTACTAACCAGCGAACGGCATCCAAGTTAATTCCGGGAAAATCATGAAGGTACTCTTCGGCATTGTGATAATGCTGTCCCTGGCCCGTTCTGATAAGCACCACATCACCAGGTTTTAAGGATGTGCCTTGTTTTTTTAATGCTCCCTCAAGATCATCTGAGTTTACCCTGTAATTATTGGTTAATGATTTTACCCCTTTATACTCGGCTACATCTATTAATACACCACGTGCTATAATGGGTGGTATAGATTCTGCACCGGTTTTTTTCCATCCTTTATCTCCCAAATGCTCTTCAGGGGTATATCCATTCCATATTTTACCATTAAGCCCAAAGTGATTTAAGGCATCTATATGAGTACCCATGTGAGTATACATGGAAATGGCATCCCCGGTGTAGCTTACCTTTTCATTCATTTCCCTGCCCAATCCGTTAGGGTTATCCACCACAGTACCATGTGGGGTATGGGTAAGCCAATATTGGTACGCAGGGTCTCCCATAGAATGAAAGCTAGGCATACCAACAAAATATTCTACGCTGAGATCATACGTTTTACCTGATTTTATCTGAGAAAGGATATGGAGCTTGGAACCATCGTCCATCATATTTAAGGTGCCTATTTCATCTTCAGCTCCCCATGGGCTCATGCCAACTTCCTCTTGGTTTTGGGCAAACAGTCCCATACTTGTTGTTGCCATAATAATGGCCAATATGTGTTTAGAATTTTTCATTTGTACTATGATTTAATTAATTACAGTACAAAGGTTTGGAACCCTGATCTCTTAAAAATTAAGATATCTTAAGAAGCTGTTTACAGGAGTGTTTTTCGTAGTGAACTAAGATGCTCGGGGGTAAGTCCCAAATAAGAAGCTACCATATATTGTGGTACGCGCTGTTCTATATTTCTATACTTATTCCTGAAATCGAGATACCGCTCTTCAGAAGTTTTGGTGAGTGAATGGATAGTGCGCTCTTGCAACGCCACATATCCCGACTGTATTTTTAATCGAAAAAATCGCTCAATTGAAGGAATGTTACTAAAGAGTACTTCTAATCGATCGCGATGAATTTGTAGTACCTGGCTATCTTCTAGCGCCTGTATAAAACCTTGAGCGGGCTGTTGTGTGAGATAGCTATGAAGATCATTTATCCACCATCCCTCTATACCAAATTGAAGAATATGCTCATTTCCACTATTGTCAATATAATAGGCCCGTAAACACCCCTGATCTATAAAGCGCATGTAATTGGAAACTTCCCCCTTGAAGAGTAGGATATCTTTCTTTTTGAGGCTTACAGATGTTACCGCCTGTTGAAGTTCTTTGGCGTCATCTTCAGAAAGTGAAACCTCATTTCGGATATTTTGAAGCAATAAATCCACAGCACTAATTTACATTATCATTAAAACCAAGTACAACCCGGAAAACAATGAAGGCCAAAAAAGTGCTTTTCATAGAATGTAATTTCAGTTATCCTGAATCTACTCTTTAATGATGAGCTAATGTATACGGTTCAACACTTCCCACTTCAAGTTCTTTTTCTTTGGAGTGCACAGCCTGGGCATAGGTTGTGTTGCTTGCAAATAAGGCGGCTGATAATAACATCTCAAGGTTCATGGTATGAGTTATTAATTAATGTTTACACTAAAGTGGCTATAGGTTAACCCTTAGGCTAGGATTTAAAGTTTGTATAATCAGGTTTTTAGAAGACTTACAAACAGGCAGCGTTTTTATATTTTCTATTAACAGATGCTGCAATTGCTTTTTTTCAGAAAAAGCCACAGGCTGTTTTGTAGTACTGGTGGCACTCATTTGAACTACACAACATAATGCTATTATCAGTCTGGCCATTTTCATTTTTTGTTATTTATCTGATTTTGACAAGGCAAAGATGCGACCTCACTTAAGGCCAGTCGTTCGCATTTATGATTCAGTACTTTTTTAGAAAAAAGAAATTATAACAGACCAGTAAAACACCAAGGCCCAAACCTTAAAGAATCACGGTTTTGGGCCAGTATGGTAAAGCCTTTTATGCCACCGTTTAAAATTTTACTCCTATGCATAAATTGGGTTCAAAGAGGAAATAATTTCCCCATTTATTATCCAGCGCTTTCTATTTTAATTGTTTTCAAATTATGTTGAAAAAGTGAAAAACAACTATTCGTCCATCGTGCCGAATTATGTTTTAGGACGCATTGCTGGATGATTGCTCACTTTGAAGTTGGCTAGCTGAAGAAATGGCTTTGCGCGAGATTTTTAGCGTAAAAAATAGGGTGATACCGAACAACACAACTACAATAATGGACAGTACAGGATAGTTGAGCATTTTGCCATCTTCATTTTGAAAAACAATCCAGCCTGCGACTGTAGCAGCCATACCTGCGCAAATTAGCTGAAGTGCTGAGTCAAACGTCATAAAAGAGCCTCGATCGGTACTTTTTGGAATTTCTAAGCCAAGAGCTCCTGAGCAAATCATACGTGCGGCCATACCAGAAAAAAGAAGGGTGTTGCATACCACCACCCAAATAATACCCGCTTCATTTAGCTGAGAAATTGTGATTACCATAATAGCGGCAATTCCCGTCCCAATGGCAAAGACTTTAAAATGACTGGTTTTGTCTGCCAGCTTTCCTATCAATGGGCTCAGCAGTATAGTCGCAATGCCCGAAGCTCCAAAAACAATAGCCAAGTCATCTTCAGATATCAATTGATTTTTTACATAAAAAACAGAGGCAAACGTCATAAAAAGTACATCCGCTATTACGAGAGTGACATTATTTGCAAACACATACCAATAAGAAGGTGTGGTAACAATACCCTTGAGTTTGGACGATACGTTAGTTTGTTCATTAAGATGACCTGTTATTGGCTTCATGATAAAAAGAGAAAGGACATAAAACAGCAGGCCTACCGACAGGATAATGAAATAGGCCATCTGCCATTGATAATGGGAAGCAATAAAAACTGCGGCAGGAAGGCCTAAAACCTGGCACAGCGCGAAGGCCACATGAAGAGAGCCCATAGCTCTTCCTCGCTGCTGCAAAGAGAAAATTTCACTAACCATAGCATAACAAATGGCCGCAACTACACCACCAAAAATGCCTGTAAACACCCGCGCGGCTATCAGCATCCAAAAGCCCTGTGCCAATGCGGAGCCCAGAATACCAATCAAAAAGCCAGTGTAGATAAACATTAAAAGCTTTTTGCGCTCAAACCTATCAGCAAATGTGCTGAAGATTAATGCGGAAGTTCCAGCACTAATGGAGTAGGCTGAAACTACATATCCAAATTGGCTGGTGCTAAGATCTAATGCGGGCATAACCATCGCGCTGATGGCCGGCAATAGCATAAAATCGAGTACCATCGTAAACAGCAGACCCGCAATACATATTAGCAATTGTATTTGATATGAGGTGAATTTTTGGCTTTCTGCGATTGAGGTTTGCACGGGCTTAGGTATGTATGGTTATCGTAAAAAGTTAGCTGGAAAACGCTTTTCGGGTAATGCATTTTTACTGGGTTCAAATTCTGGCTTGCGCTGAAAAAGAGCCCAGATGGTAAATATGATCTCTCCTAAAAAAGTATAGTCCGATACCAATATTTTTTGATACCAAAGCAAATAAAACAGGCTGTCGAGCATGTAACCTATACCAGAAATAATGAGCAAAATACCAAAGAGCCTTACCCATCTCGATTGGAATAAAAGAGCGTAACCCACCGGTAGCAGCCAAAGGCCCCAAAATAGGGTGGCTATGAAAACTCCTGCTTGGTAAAGATTTAGATGGAGAGCAATCATTTCGAGATTTGCGGAGTGTTGGGAGAAATGTAAAACCGACACATTATTGAGCTCATTGACCAAAGATATTATGGCACCCGTCATTAAAAGAAGTGCTGCGCTAACAGCTAGTGTGGACGAGAATTTTTTTAACCAACGGTAGGTGAAAATGGCCAAAAAGAGACTGGAGGCATTCATTAATACCGTAGCCAATATGCCGTATCTCAATAGCTGAGGGTTAGCTTTAACTTGAGTGAGTGTTTGGGTAGCACTGCTGTAATCATACAGCGAAATAGGAACATAGGCCATACCGAAGAAGCCAAAAATAATGAGCAGCAAAAAGCTCACACCCATTAGTCTGGCATAATTGAAATTTGTTGTCATCTTTTAATTTTTTATGTTCCGCAAAACTGCCTCAATAAAGGGCGCGCATCGTCCCGCATTACATTTCTGGACTTTTTTTGAGGTTTTGAGATCATAAGCATGGAGCACATTTTGGAATCCTTATGCCTGACGGGATTTTAGCCACGCCCGTGGGGTAAGACCCGTAGAGCGTTTGAAAAATTCGTTGAAAACAGATTTTGAGTTAAAGCCACTTTCATAAGCTAAGCCCAATAGCGTGATGTTGCTGTTTTCAGGGTCTAGCGCTTTTTGCTGAAAAGCAGTCAAACGCCAACCATTAATGTATTCATTGAAGTTTTTACCGAGATTTTCATTGATCAGCCAAGAGAGCTTGTTAGGGTGAATCTGTAATGATTGCGCTAGTTCCCTCAGCGAAAGTGAGGGGTTGAGGTAAATCTCGTCTTCATCCATCAGTTGCTTTAATTGCTCAAGCGTAGCCAGCGTTTCAGGGTCTGGCGTGTCCGTAGCAATCTGTTCTTGGTTACTTGAGATTGAAAGAATCCTGGTATTACTAATTTGCTCCTTCCCTACATTTTCAGGAAAATTCATCCTTTCTAGCATTTCCTGAAAACGATCGTCATCACGAATTGCATCCCACATCCAATAATGTTTGAGGGTAACCATCATTATAGATTTCGTTTTATATCCTTCTTCCAGTTTTGCAAAGGCTTCATCTTTCATGCCCATCATAGCATAAAGTATGGCAGGATCCATAGGGTCTAAAAAATCCTGACTACCTATACTTTGTAAAACTTCTTTTTCTTGTCCTAATAATACTTTTAAAATGAGATGAGAAAAGTGCGTCCACGGATTATCTTCACTTAATTCAATGGCTTTTTGAGAGGCTACCTTAGCTTCGTCAAACTTATTAAGGAATCCAAGAGAGGTGCTCTTCCAGTGATAAGATTCGCTGTTAGAAGGTTCAAGTTCAATAGCTTTATCGAACGCCTCAACGGCTGGTTCAAAGCGTGCAGCAAAATAGTAGCTGAGCCCAAGTTGCCAATGGCTACCAAAATGTAGAGGATCAGTTTCCAATAATTTTTGAGCAATTTCTATGGCTTTGTCAACATCATTTTCAAGAAAGATGTAGTAATAGGTGATAAAATCATTTTTGTTGGGCAAGCCATAGCGCACGGCTTTTTGGTAGGATTCTATGGCAGCATCCCAATTCCAGTCGTAAAACAGATGAATAAAAGCCAAGACTTTATGCGCGCGTGGGTCATACTGATTTAGCCCTAAGGCCGTGTAGGCATAGGCTCGAGCTTGTTCGTGAGCATCAATAGTTGAAATTATTCCATAGGCGGCATGGTGAATAAGTGTTTCGCCCATATAGGCATACGCCTCGCCATAGTCTGGCGCCAGCTCTGTAGCCTTTTTAAAATAATCCAATGCTTTTATGTTGCCGTCAAAATCTCTTCTAAAAAAATAGATTCCCTTTAAAAGTAATTGGTAAGCCTCGGTATTTTGTGTGTAATTATTACTGGTAAAGTTGGCTTCTAATTCCAATTGCAAACGCTCAAGTACGCAGTTGGCTATTTCATCCTGTATGGCAAAAATATCATCAAGCTCACGATCG
>CAXBJE010000204.1:0-6165 GCA_963975525.1 uncultured Owenweeksia sp.
CTTCCAACTCGGCCAGCATGGGTTCATAAATCTCTTTAGTGATTGGGATTTGAACACCCGGAGTGGTAATATTCCCGTTAAGGATGTGTTTGGCAGCAATGGCTACGGGCAAACCTACCGTACGCGCCATGGCCGTTTCACGACTGTTGCGCCCAATACTCACCATAGATGATTCTATCATTTTTTCAACACCATTTAGCTCATAGCCAAACTTGTGATACATCACAATCATATCTTTATCCTCTGGCTCCATACCCCACTTTTGCTCTAATATGTGCTGCAGTATTTGGGCCGGGGTTGCCTTTTTTAAACCAATCTTGGTTTTTTCAAATATTCCAATCCATTCCAGCTTTTCCATTAACTCGGAGTCTTGCGGAATACTTAGATAATACCTCAGCTTAAGCTCTACTGAATCGTGCGGGTTGTAGGCTAAAAAGGTATTGGTAAAATCTCTGAAAGTCATGTGTTCAGAATTCTCCAATACATAACTGTCATCTGTCATCCCTAATTTCACAAATACATCCCAAGCCCTACAAAAGCCCTGTTTACGGAGTGTTCCTCTATAAATGGTAGGGATATCATCCAAGCCGTAAGTGCTTCTATACCTTAATGAATCGCGATTGGCGTAGCCCTCAAAACGACCATAACCTTCAATATCAATAAATTCAATTCTGCGGAAAAGCTGATGGTAAGGAATGTACTTATACTGACCCTCCTGAATAAACTTTACCGCCCCACCAGAACCGGCCATTACGACATTTCTGGGGTTCCAGGTAAACTTGTAGTTCCATGGGTTATTATCACTTTCTGGCGCCACCAAACCACCGGTAAAGCTTTCAAAGATTTTCATCTTTCCGCCTTGATCCCGTATTTTATCCAACACCTTCATGGCACTAAGGTGATCTATACCCGGGTCAACGCCAATTTCATTTATCATGATAATCCCTGCCTTTTTTGCAGCTTCATCCAAAGCTTCCATTTCTGAAGATATGTAGGATGCGGTTACCATGTTCTTACCAAACTCTACACAATCATAAGCTACGCTTATATGCATGTGAGCAGGAAGCATACTTATTACCAAATCCGCATTTTGAACTGCCGCCCTTCTGTCAACATCATTAGTAATATCCAGCTGTAAAGCCACTGTCCGCTCATGCCCTTCTGCCTGAGCAGTAGCAAGTTTTATATCGTAATCCGCAATGGTAATCTGCCAGTTATTTTCAACAGATTGCTGCTTTAAATATTTGATGAGGCTATAAGTGGAGCGGCCTGCTCCAATCACGAGTATTTTCTTCATAGGGTGGCAAAATTAGAATTAAACCCATCCCCTACAAGTGAATTTCACTATACCTTACTTTTGCCTCAAATTTGAACACAAATGACCCTTTTTAGGTTACTCCCACTCCTACTTTGTTTTAGTTCTGTTGCCCAGGTAAACCTGATAATTGAAGATGCCACCGGCACTGGATTTTTACTTGGCATCAATGGTTTTGTTCAAAATGCTGATCCTGTAAAAGAACTTGTGGTAAAAAAGCTGGACACATTCCCTTTTGAGGTGCGGGTTGAGCTTTCGCCAAATGTGTTTTTCGAAAAGAAAATGCATTTTCATGCTAAAGGAAACTATCAGTACATAATAACAACGAATAGCCGCGATGAGCTTCAGCTGAGGTTTAGGGGTGAACCTGATGCACTGCCCACAACCGCAACCACCATTGATGCTAAAAACGTAACTCCTCTAAGGCCTTTGGCCGCACTTTCTCCTGTAAAGGAAAAAGAAAAACCAACCAGCGTTGTTCCTGAAAAAAAACCCGCAACCAGAGAGCCTGCAGCCACCACGCCCAAAACTGTAGTAGCAACTATACCCACCAAAACACCACCAGCTGAAGCCAGCACTCCCAAATCAACTCCACAAAAAGTGGAAACAACGGTTGCCCCTAAAAAGGACACTGTAGTTGCTGTTGCACCTCCACCACCACCTCCTCCTGTAAAGAAGGAAAAAACTTTTGGTGATTTTTTATTGGAGCTGCAGAACACTGAATTTGAGTTTGAAAAACTAAATGCCGCCAAGGAATTTGGTAAAAAACACACCTACACCATAGAAGAGCTCAAACAGATTTTGGCCGCTATGAAATACGACAATACAAGATTAGAATTTATGCGTGACACGAAGGAAAGCTGGAAAAACTTGAAAAACATTCAATCTCTTCGTGGATCGTTTGAATACGAGATAAGTAAGGAACAGTTTAATGATCTTACCCATTGAAAGCTAAAAATATTATTGCCTGGGCAGCTGCGTTTGGAGCTATAGCCGTGATTTTAGGGGCTATGGGCGCTCATGCATTAAAGGCAAAATTGGAGCCCGAAAGCCTAAAAAGTTTTGAAACGGCAGTAAGGTACCAAGCCTGGCACGCTATCGCATTACTTGCCCTTGGTTTGACTTCCTATCCTTTAAAGCAACTAAAGGCAATTGTGCTTTGTTGGATAATCGGAATTTTTCTTTTTTCTGGAAGTATCTATCTACTTAGTACTTCGTTAATCACAGGTTTTGAGTTAAGATTTTTGGGGCCTGTAACTCCCATAGGAGGATTATTTTTTATTGCAGGATGGTGCCTACTTTTCGTATCTGCTATAAGAAGTACCTCCCAAGACCGTTAATAATTTTGTCGATAAAAAGGCACTATTTAGCTTGTGAAATAATGTTGTGAATCAAATAAGGCTAAATTTGCCAACCTAAATTTTAAGTGAAAACAAATCTCCTACTTATGAATTTCACACAGATTAAACCAGCTAACAGCGATCTTAAAAAGTATCGCATTAATGATGCTGACGCTCTCTGGAACTTGAAGTCAGAAGACCTTGAAACAATCTCTCTAGACAACAACATGGCCGTAAGATCTGATCTTGGTGCCATCTCAGTACACACCGGTGAATTTACCGGCCGCTCCCCAAAAGACCGCTTTATTGTTGAAGATGAAATCACTAAAGATGCCGTATGGTGGGGTAACATCAACATTAAGTTTGAAGCCGAAAAATTTGATCAACTATATTCAAAAGTTGGTGATTTCCTTAGCGGAAAAAGACTTTACGTGCGTGATGTTTATGCTTGTGCTGATGAGCGTTACAAAATGAAAATCAGGGTAATTACTGAATTGCCTTGGTCAAGCTTATTTGCAAACAACATGTTCCTTCGTCCAACGGAAGAGGAACTGAAGAATTTTGAGCCGGAGTGGACAGTAATAAACGCCCCCAGCTTTATGGCCAATCCAGAAGTGGATGGTACGCGCCAGCACAACTTTGCTATCTTAAACTTTACAGAAAAGATGGCTCTTGTTGGTGGAACAGGTTATACCGGTGAAATTAAGAAGGGAATTTTCTCTGCTCTTAACTTTATCCTTCCTCACCAAAAAGATGTTTTGAGCATGCATTGCTCTGCCAACGTTGGTGAAGATGGCGATACTGCTCTTTTCTTTGGACTGAGCGGAACTGGAAAAACTACCCTTTCGGCTGATCCTGACCGTAAACTTATCGGTGACGATGAACATGGCTGGACCGCTGATAACACAATCTTCAATTTTGAAGGTGGTTGCTACGCTAAGGTTATTGACTTAACCGAAGAAAAGGAACCAGACATCTTCCGAGCTATTAAACCAGGTGCACTTTTAGAAAACGTATCCTTTAAAGGAAACAGCAATGAAGTGGATTTTGAAGATTCTACAATTACTGAGAATACTCGTGTGAGCTACCCAATTGATCACATTGACAATATTCAGGTGCCTTCTTTGGCTTCAAACCCTAAGAATATTTTCTTCCTTACTTGTGATGCTTATGGTGTACTACCTCCAATTTCTAAACTAACGCCAGGTCAGGCTGCATTTCATTTTATTAGCGGTTACACCGCCAAGGTTGCAGGTACCGAAGCTGGAATTACTGAGCCGGTGGTAGCATTCTCTGCTTGTTTTGGAGCGCCATTTATGCCTTTGCACCCTACCAAATATGCTGATATGCTTAGCGAAAAAATGCAAGCTGCAGGTGTAAACGTTTGGTTGATAAACACCGGTTGGAGTGGTGGTGGCTATGGAGTGGGCAAGCGTATGAAGCTTGGCTATACCCGTGCAATGATTACCGCTGCACTTAACGGACAATTGGACAATGTAGATTATACAACTCACGAAATATTCGGTTTGGCAATGCCAAATGAATGTCCGAATGTACCTGGTGAAATTTTGAACCCAAAGAATACATGGGAGGATAAAGCCGCTTATGATAAGACAGCAAATGAGCTTTCACAAAAGTTCAATGCTAACTTTGAAAAGTTTGCAGACAACGCCAGCGAAGAAATACTAGCTGGTGCACCTTCAGTAGCTGAAAAGGTTTAATCTCCTTTTATCTTTATATTTTAGAATCCCGGTTCAGTAATGAATCGGGATTTTTTTATTCCATTATTATGAAAAATGTAATTGTTAGTTTTTTAGTGTTGGCCATTTCGGCAAGTGTATCCTTTAGTCAAAAAAAGATGGTGCGGGTTGAAGTTGAGCAACCCTTTGTTTATGAAGGAGACACTCTTTCCGGAACTCTCCTATCATCTGGCAAGAGCCTTACAAAATTTAATAAACTACCGTTAGTGATTTTTATTAGCGGAAGTGGGCCAACGGATAGAAATGGAAACTCCATATTGGTAGATGGGCCCAACAACAGCTTTTTACAATTGGCAGATTCGCTGCTTAAAATGGGAGTTGCCTCGTACAGATATGATAAACTTGGGATTGCAAAATCACAAATGAGTAAATCAGAAAGTGAACTTCGATTTGAAGACAACTACCAGGTAACTTTGGCCGCCATTGCTAAAATGAAGGAATTGGGCTTTAAAACCATTGTAATAATGGGCCACTCAGAAGGCTCATTAGTTGGAATGTTGGCTGCTCAAAATGCAAAAGTTAAGGGCTACATCAGTGTGGCTGGTCCGGCCCAAAACGCTTTGGAGACAATCCGCGGACAGCTCTTCCAAAGCCTTCCACAAGAAATGGCGTTGGACACTTATCAAAAATTGGATTCGATTAAACAAGGTTATAATATTAGCAAGTTTAACCCTGCACTTGCAGCATTGCTCAGACCCTCCGTTCAGCCTTACTTAAAAAGTTACTTTGCTTACACACCAACTGAAGAATTAATAAAACTAAACATACCCATCCTAATAATTCAAGGCGGGCAAGATCTTCAGGTTTTACAATCTGAAGGCAATGCTTTGTATAATGCAGTACCCAAGGCTACCTACAAAGCTTATCCTAAAATGAACCATGTACTAAAACAGGTGGATGACACTAAGGAGCAAAACATTGCATCTTACGGTGACCCGGATTTCCCATTGGAGAAAAACCTTGCAGGAGATATTGCGAATTGGGTTAAGAGCCTTTAAAGAAGTTCATTAGCCAGATTTGCAAGTTCGGAGCGCTCACCTTTTTCAAGTGTAACATGTGCAAAAAGCTTGTTCCCTTTTATCTTATCTATTAAATAAGATAGTCCGTTTGATTGCTCATCTAAATATGGTGTGTCTATTTGACGTACATCTCCTGTAAAAATGAACTTGGAATTTTCTCCCGCCCGGGTAATTATCGTTTTAACTTCATGTGGGGTAAGGTTTTGCGCTTCATCCACAATAAAGATCACATTGCTCAGGCTTCGCCCACGGATGTACGCCAATGGTGTTACCAAAAGCTTTTCTTGCTTCACCATCTCATCAATCTGTTTGTATTCCTTATCAGTTTCCTTAAACTGATTTTTCACAAACTTTAAATTATCCCAAAGGGGCTGCATATAGGGGTTAATCTTGGCTTTCATATCTCCCGGAAGGAAACCAATATCCTTATTACTTAAAGGAACTATAGGGCGCGCCAAATAAATCTGCTTATAGTCTCGCCTTTGCTCCAGTGAACCTGCCAAAGCCAGCAAAGTTTTACCCGTACCAGCCACCCCAGAAAGGCTTACCAGTTTTATTTCAGGATTCATGATGGCGTTAAGGGCAAAGGTCTGCTCAGCATTCCTGGGCTTAATGCCATAATAACTTCGCTTTTCTACTTGATCCATAGTTTGATCAAAGGCATTGTAAAATGCCAGCGTACTGCTCTTGGCTCCCTTTAAAATATAATAGTGATTGTTGTGTGGCTCAAA
>CAXBJE010000205.1:0-6156 GCA_963975525.1 uncultured Owenweeksia sp.
CACGCTGAAAAGGTTCTATTTCTCTGCGAAACTTTGCGAACTCTGCGACTCTGCGGTGAAGAAATCGCAACAAGCTCAGAAATTTCCCAAAAACCTTACTTTCTTTGCATACCACAGCTCTGGTATAAATACTAATTACTCAGTACTAACTACTCCCTCATGATAATAACCAAAACCCCTTTTAGAATAAGCTTTGTAGGCGGAGGCTCCGATCTGGAGGCCTTTTACAGCCAAAGTCCGGGGGCCGTTCTAAGTACTTCCATAAATAAATACATGTACATCTCTTCGCATAAGTTTTTTGAAGAGGATAAAATACGCACCAAGTACTCGCAAACCGAGACCGTTACTGGCTTACAGGAATTGAAGCACCCTATACTTCGCACGGCTTTAGAAAAATTTGGAATCAATGGCGGAATCGAAATCAGCTCCATAGCAGATATTCCCGGTGGTACAGGGATGGGCTCGTCTTCTTCTTTTACTGTGGGATTGCTACACAACCTACACGTTACCAAGAGCAGCTTTGCCAGTAAAGAGATGTTGGCCAGCGAAGCATGTGAAATAGAAATCGACATCCTTAAAGAACCTATTGGCAAGCAAGACCAATATGCTGCTGCCTACGGTGGATTGAATGTAATTGAGTTTCATAAAAACGGATTGGTAAGCGTTGACCCGCTGTACCTGCCACAGGATACCTACAACGCGCTGCAAGACAATCTTTGTTTGTACTACATCGGCAACCAGCGCAGTGCTTCCTCTATCCTATCCGAACAAAAGAAAAATACCGCTCAGGCGGATAAATTCACCACCCTGCAAAACATGGTAAAATTGGTGTATGAATTGCGGGATGTGTTGATGAAAGGCAACCTTGATGAGTTTGGAAAGTTGATGCACCAAAACTGGATGATGAAGCAGCAACTGGCGAGTGGCATCAGTAATCCTCTGATTAATGAGCTTTATGATGCCGCACTAAAAAACGGAGCCATCGGTGGCAAACTACTTGGTGCAGGTGGCGGAGGATTTATGTTATTTTACTGCCCCAAAGAAAAACAAGCAAAGTTGGATGAAGCACTGAAACAAGTGCGCAGGTTTCAATTTAAATTTGAACAGGAAGGCTCCAAATTAATACACTACGGAAATGGATAGAGCAAAACAATATTTAGAGATGGTAAAGGATACCATCGACAAGCTGGATCAGTCAGCTATTCGCGCTGCTGCGGATGCATTTTTAGATACCTACCACAAAGGAGGAAACATTTACACTTTCGGGAATGGTGGCAGCGGAGCTTCCGCCTCCCATGCTGCTGGCGATTTTTTAAAAGGTGCCAGCTATGGTTTGGAAAAGCGCTTCCGCATGATTTGCCTGAACGACAACCTGCCCAGCATGATGGCCATTGCCAATGACATTGGTTACGAAGACATCTTTATTGAACCTCTCAAAAACTTCATTGGCCCAAACGACCTCGTAATAGGTATTAGCGGCAGTGGAAACTCCGAAAACGTTGTGCGTGCCATGAACTACGCCAAAGAACAAGGCGTAAAAACCATGGCCATGACAGGCTTTAAAGGCGGTAAAATTGCCGCCATGGCTGATATCTCCCTAAATGCCCCTGTGATGGACATGGAGGTAACGGAAGACATCCACATGATTATGTTCAACATCATTAAAAAAGAAATGATGGCTACCCTATTGGGCGATAACCCCAGTATGGGAAAGGTGTATGATGCAAGGACGCCTTAGTCTGTGGCATAATCAATCATGATTCGATCAAAACTTCAAAACCTTGTTGCCGCTCTAATAACCCTGTTGGCTTTTAGGGAAGTTCTTCGATTTCTATCAAGTGACTTTGTTTTGTCCATAATCCCGAGTTGGAACTCAACCATATATGCTGAACATGAAGTTTTAAACCTCAGAACAGTGTTGTTTGGGATTGCCACATTGATAATTGTGGGAATTTATAAGTTAACGCGAAGATTGCTTACGGGCGTTTTTGAGAAAAAGAGTACTGAATGATCGAAGTCCTATTGCGACAACCGTTAAAGGAAAAACCCAAACTCTATTGCTCCATCAAGTATAATTTAGCACTTTAGCCAAAGTATAGATAAATTCATCATTTCGGGATTTTAATGAACTAGTGGCAGGAAAGAATATTAACGGCCAAAAAATTTCAACAGCCAATATGGGGCAAGCAAAAAAAAGATTGATGGATTATGAAGATAGTTTTTCAATTATTGAAGGACTTATTTCAATTTACACAAGTGAGATTTTCGAAAATTTGGTGGAAGATGAAGTAATTCTTCTACTGATAGACTTACGCGAAAGAATTCAGAGTTTAGACAATAACTCCATGGAAAGCATTGAGCTGATTTCTGATTGGCTTAATCATAATGATATCCGCTATATATATTCTGAATTATCAATTCTAAATGAATCTATAGAATCTCAATCAGAGCCCTTGTCAAGTGTAACTTTAAATAAGTTTAAAACCCTCACCAAGTCCTTGCAATTTGCAATACGCAAAATTGTTACACAGCTTAATAATTACTTCTTTCATAAAACTAAAAATATATACAATTCGGAAAAATATTATAATGAACAAATACGCGAATTAGAGAATGAAAAGAATAGATTACAAGAAAATCTACTTCTCCAAAGAAGTATTGAAGGAAAAGGTAAGGAAGAAATAGCCCAGAGCAAGCGAATTATTAAAGAAAAAGAAATTTCTTTATTAAAGGCTAAAGAGCAAATTAAACAATATCAATCTGAATTAGAGGAAAAAAAGAAAAGTGAAAATGCTATAGTAGAATGGAACTCAAAAATAAAATCAACCTTTGAGGAGCTTACAATATGCTTATCTCCTGTTAAAGATGAACATACACGACTTAACCGGATGTTTTGGATTTATTCCATATTAACCATACTTGTGATTATTACAATTGTATTACTTGAATTCTATGTTTTTCAAAAGCTACATAATAGCGCGGAATTTCCTGAATGGAAGAATTACCTTGTGGCTCTTACCCCAATACCAATTTTCGGAGGATTACTATGGGCTTTTATTATTCAATTAAATCGAACACAAAGACAATTGTTAATATTAGCTAAACACATTCATGAAATTAAATATATTGAGGGACTTTTACTCTCTATTAACTCACTTTCATTAAATATTAACGACTCTACAGAAAGGGTAAATAAAGCCATTGATAGACTCTTAGAAAATCATCTAAATCATAATTCAACGTCAGAGGTAATCACAGAGGAGGGTGTGATTCAAGAGGAAAATAAAGATTCAGTCCCAATTGACATTGTTTTAAAACTATTAAAAGACACAAAAGGGCTTGTGGGAAAATAAAGCAAGAACCGCTACCCAAGCTGATAAATAATTGCGCTTAGTATGTTCCTCAGAGCTGTAACCTCATTAAGTTTAATATGCTTGGGCTAGGAAGCAACCCCTAATCGGTAACCAGCAATTAAAAAGCTTTACACTTCATGAAAAAGTCAATAAGTGCCAAAGAGTTATTATCCAAACGTTTTGGAGAAGATGGAACGGAGAGCCGAACCAAATTCAAGGAAACAGCATTTGCTTATTACTTTGGTGAAATACTTAAGGCGAGAAGAACCCCAGAGGAATAATATCTAGATGAGCTTTTCCAAAGTTTTGAACTTTGGAAAAGCTGCAAAAGAGAACCAACAAAAAAGCCAGAACCTCTCAGTTCTGGCTTTTCCATTTAGTATCGTTTATGAATTGTTTACGCTATTCCTTAATAAACTTACGAGTGCCTATTACTTCATTACCCGCTTTTACCTCAATAAGGTAAACTCCGGCTTTAAGCTTGTTTAAGTCCAGTTTCAATCCGCTTTTATCGTTTCCTAAAGGCAATGAATCCCAGCTAGCTGCTACCGGCTTTCCGGTAATATCCATCACTCTTAAGTTAATGGCTGTGGGCCTGTCCATCTCCAATTCCAAAATCAAATAGTCTTTGGCAGGATTAGGATAAACATAAAACGTGCTTGCTGATAACTCAGGAATATCAAAAGTTTGATGTACCGTAAAGGCTGCAGACTTGGTGTACATGTTCCCAGCATCAGTATAGATGTTTGCGTTATATACTCCATTGGGAGTATTTGCAGGTACGGTTAAATCTGCCGTAAAGGTGGTTGAGTTTACAACCGTAATATTCTTTACATCGGCTAGTATGCTGGTGCCGTTGTTCAGCCAAACCTTTTCAATTACCTCCGCCTGAGTTTTAAAACTTCCGCCCGGTACGGTAAAAGTCAGGTTGGTAACCTTACCTGGCTTGCTGCCATTTGGGCTAAGCGTAATATTGGTGTTGGTGCCTTGCGTTACCGTGAAGGCCTGATTTTGCGTGGTAGTGGTTCCTGCTGTTACAAACATATCATACAAACCAAGTGGTGCGTTGCCCGGAACATGAAGATTGGCAGCAATGGTAAAAGGGTCAATCACCGAAATGTTGGTGAATGCGGTTTGTGAACCTTGCCCCATCACATACGAGCCTTGTTTTAAAAAAATGTGGGTATTGCTTCCCTGAGCGGTAAAGCTTGTATTTTGACCTGAAATTACCACTGGTAGTGACTGGCCGCGATTTCCACTATTTGGAGATATGCTTACCGACTGCCCAATAGAAAACTGGGCTGTGGCCAATAGAACAACGGATAGGAGTATTTTTTTAATCATAGTTTTTAGGATTAGTTAATAGAAGTATCAATCGGAAGATGTCAAAAGTCTGTATTTGGTTGCGTTTATCCTACACGCATTATGTTAAAGTTCTGATATGGTGGATATAGAGTCTTTAAGGTCTATTGCCCGAAGCAGCATATTGGGCAGCGATAAACTTTGTTCCAAATGCTCAACATGTATCCTCCAAAAGTCCTCCTCGTTTAGCTTTAGTAGCTCTTGCCTGATGATTTCCTCCTGCTGTAAATCAACCAGATTATCCCGTTCGGTTTTCATGATTACCAATAGATACTGCCTGTATCGTTCATCGCCATTGCCATCAACGGCAAACACCTTATGGTACTTTTTTAAGACCTGATAGGCCTCTTCCACATCACCATTATTAAAACAGGCAGAGGTAAGATTTAAGGCCCCATCCAGATATTTAGGTGAAATTTCCAGAGCTATGTTGTAGTACTTTATCGCTGTGGGCAAATCACCGGAAAGCTGATAAACACTCGCCAAATTATTCACCACATGAATATTATAGGGATGAATGGCGTAGGCCTTCAACAGTTCTTCTTTGGCCGCAGGATACTCGCCAAGATTGATTAAAGCCAAACCGCTATAAAATGTTGTTGGTAACGAGGTGGGATCAATATTGTAAAATCTGTAGTTGGAAACAGCTTGTGATTCCGCCAGCATCAAAGTCCATTGGGAGGCTGCCCGTGCCGATGCCATTTTGTTGGTGTGTGCTTCACCACTATATCGCTGAAAGCCCATATAGGCCAACACCGGTGCCACCAGGAAAATCAAAACAGTCAATAACTTCGCTCCCTTAAGCGGTTTTATTTTGCCCATCCTCTTTTGTTGAAAATAGAGGCTGAAGATGATAGCGAAGCCAGAATACACCAACACCTGATGCACCATTCTTTCCCGTGGAAAACTAAAAACAGAAACCACCGAATAGGCCAAAATTCCCGAAAGGATAAGGCTTACCAATAGCCTGAGCTGTTGTGGATATGTTCTTTGGCAAACCAGCCTGAAACCACAATACAAAACCGCCAGCCCCATAAATAGATAGGCCAACAGCCCAAAAATGCCCTGCTCTGAAAGCACCCACAAATAATCGTTATGTGGACGCTGAAACTGCACCATGCCTTGGCGGGAGCGCCAAATATCAGAGCCATACTTAGGGAACCAGATCTTCCAGTTTCCAGGCCCAACACCAAGCAGCGACTGTTCGTTAATCATCCTGCCTGTGGCCTTCCACATAAACAAGCGTTCATCTGCAGTAAAATCCTTTTCGGTGGGGTTTTCAAAGGCCAAACCGTTTCTCAACTCCGCATTAGCAGCCTCCTCTGGCACAGCCGTATAAAACACCAAAAAACTACCTATGGTAAATACAATAACCCCAATTATCATCGTCTTTAAGGGGAGTTTAATTTTTCGGAGGGCTGTAGCCGAAATAATCAGGGTA
>CAXBJE010000206.1:0-6121 GCA_963975525.1 uncultured Owenweeksia sp.
CCAACTGTATTAGACTGAAATGAAACTTCTAAACCACAAGCAGTCGCTGATTGGATAAATGAGGCGGTTAAATCTGAACGTACAACAATTTCTATTGAATCTTTTCCGGCACATTTGGCACTACCACCTGTAGCATAGTACTTTGTTGTGGTGAGGGGAGCCACCTTTATTTGGGTTTGTTGTGAGCTTACACCACCACCGGTCCATTGTACAGCTCCTGCTCCTGGCCCATTCACGTTGAGGGTAATAGAATCACCCGGGCAGATATACTTATTGCTCCTCCGGCACTAACATTAACGCTAAAACTAGCGGTATCGCCACAAACTGAGTTTAAATCAACCACGCTATAAATGCTTGTTGAAGTTGGGTAAACCAAAATGGTATTAGTGGTTGCCGTGCTTCCTTTTACCCATTGAATGTTACTGGAGCCGGTAACTGTTAAAACTGCTGAATCACCACTACAAATTACCGAATCACCGGAAATTGATAATGGTTGTGGATTTTGTAAACTAACCATATCGTTAGGCAAAGTCCATCTGCTGTTTTTTCCTCCCAAGTAGATGCCATTATCCACAAAATTTGAGGCCGTACCAGCAAGGTTTGGAAAATTAATTACAGCTAAGTAAGCTTGTCCTAAATCGTTAGATGTATTTCGGGCAATGTAAATCTTATTATCTCTGGCAAGTTGCAGACCCCCTACTGCACTAACACTTGTACCAACTAATACGCCACTATTGGCTATCGCATTTGGCGAGCCAGCTAAAAGATTGAACTGATAAACTTTACCACTGAATTGGTCAGCTGTGTATATACGGGTCCCATCTGGTGAAAATTCAAGAGCGTAAGCTTTAGATACGCCCGATGTGGAAAGCGATATAGGATTGGAAATGATACCAGTATTTATATCAAAATCTAAAACTTGAAATGCTGGTACATCCAAAACACCAACGGCCAGTTTATTTCCGGTATTCGCGATTTTTTAAAAACCCAATTGAATTCTTATAGCCACTTCCACCTCCTATATGCGAAATACCTACAGAGCTATTAACGGCAGGACCGATTCCACTTGCAGTCAATAGTCTGGAAACAAAAGTATTTGACTGCCAAATATGATAGATGATCCAAATGTTACCGTCACACCTTTGAATTGCCGATAACTTCTCAGTTACATTGAAATGAACAATAGTATTTTTTGAGGTCACAGCACCATTTCCGGATTGGAGGGACATATCTACGATTGAATACTTCAGTCCATTTCCACTTCCTAATTGATCAAGAGTAAACAGATAATACTTATTTGTATCTCCCGGATCTGGTACTATGAGCGCGCCCTGTGTGGTTGAAACGTGTCCATGAAGACCAGTTCCATTAAACATAATACTATGGTTCCTATTCCAAACTTGTTGACCGTCTGAGTAAAACAATAAATTTCCTTTGCTATTGCTTATTACAGCACAGCCTTCGTAACTATTAAGTTGACCGTTTGTTAGCGGAGTCGGGGTGGTAGAATTAAATGATAATCCCGCGTTGAACCCAAAATACCAGTTTTGATTTTGAGCACTCAATAGGCTACAAAAAATAACTGACAACAAAATTGTGTGGAGACTTGCCTGGAGTGGGTTAGTTTTCATGAGAATTAGGAGCTATACTCAAATGTATTAAACCTAAGTGAAAGTAGTATTATTAATACATGACTTTCATTCCCAATTGAAAATCAACTAAAGTGATGCGACATCAAAGGAGTCCCTCTTTCAACAGTTACGGTAGCTTTTTTCCCCAACACATCTTTAAGGAATTTAGGATGAAGCCCGTTACCAGGCCTTATAGACCTTACATTTTCTTCGGTAAAAACTTCTCCTTTATCAACATCCTTTACCACAAATAGAGATCTGGCGAATTGGCGATTCTTCTTTACCTTTTCATCCATTTCGTAGGTAGCAATCCCTAAAGCACTTTCAGCGGCCCGTACAGAATCCACCATTTCCCTAAATTCTTTTGGGTCTAACGAAAATTCAACATCAGGTCCACCTATCTTTTTATCGAGAATAAAATGCTTCTCGATAACCTTACCTCCCACGGCTACGGAAATTGCAGGAACAACAATTCCACGGGTATGATCGGAAAGTCCTGCTTCCACTCCAAAGCGAGTTTTAAGATCTGGAATTGTATTTAGATTGGCCAGCTCAATTGGAGCCGGGTAGGACGATGTACATTTCAACAGAATTATCTGATTGTTTCCCGCAGCTCTGCAAGTATCCACAGCCAGCTTAATGTCTTCTTCTGTTGCAATACCTGTACTAATAATTATGGGTTTTCCTTTGCTAGCCGTGTACTCAATAAGTGGCGTATCCTGTATTTCGAAGGATGCGATTTTATACGCAGGTACATCAAAACCTTCCAAAAAATCAACAGCAGTTTTATCAAAAGGAGATGAAAAGCAAATTAATCCCTCTTCTTCGGCAGCGTCAAAAAGTGCTTTGTGCCAAGCCCAAGGGGTATGGGCTTCTTCATAAAGGTTATACAGATTCCTCCTTATCGCTATCCATGGTGATGGTATCAGGCGTAAAGGTTTGCAGCTTTATAGCATCTGCCCCAGCTTGTTTGGCAGCCCTAACTGTAGCTAATGCAGTTTCCAACTTTCCGCCATGATTAGCCGAAAGTTCGGCTATTATCATGCACTTCTTATCTAAATCAAAACCTCCTATTTCCATATAAATAATTTACTGGGCGAACCCAAATAAGTCAAATCTTTTTCAAACTCAAAACCCGCACGCTGAAATGCTTTTACAGAAGCCACATTTTCAGTTTTAATGTATGCATATACCGGCATGCTCCACTTTAAAGCATACTCCCTTAATCCCTCAATCAACATTTTAGTAGCATAGCCTTTCCCTCTTTGATCCGGTGCCACCGTAATTCCAATCACAAAATGAGTATCATTTCGCTCAAAGCGGACAAGTCCAACGGCAGTTGCATCCACTTCCATAATCAAAAACAGGGCTTCATCATCCTCCAATTTCCGTATAAACCATTCGTGATGACCCTCAAGAGTAATGGTATTCGAGCTATAAGAATTTGCCCTAACCAAAGCATCAGTAGCCCAAGCGAAGGTCAAATCAATATCATTCTCACTGGCTAATCTACTGTTCATAGCTGTTTATTATTCCCTTAAAGATACTTTGAAAACGTTCTGGTGATTTCCCATCAACGGGAATGTTTTTCAATAAACTTTCAAAGTTGATATTTCCATTGAGAATATCACTAACGCTGGCTTTCACCAATTCCATATTAAAATTCTCTACTCCAATAATAGCACCCATATCAAGCCACCCTTTGTACATCAACGATTGATTATCTATATAGAATCCGGAAATTGCCGGAGTACCCACACCCAAACACTCATATAAAATGCCGCTGGAAGGAACTATGGCGAAATGAGCAGATTTAAGAGCTTCAGCCATCTCTGTTTCGTTTAGCGACCTGCTTACTTTTAGCCTGTTATCATTCAATAACAATTCTAACGAGCTGAAATAATTATAGGCTGGCCCAACAACCAAATGGATTTCCATAAGCTCCGTAAACGCTAATAACAAGCTAACTACTGCATGACTCAAATTATCCGGATCAGCCCCACCAAAACAAACCAATGCCTTGGAAGGAATCGTTGACCTTGTATTTCTATTAGATTGTAAAAATGAAGGACGAAGAAGAGCATACTTAGGACCAAGCAAAAAGTTACAGTTCCCTGAAACTTCGTAATCCCCTTCACTAATGCCTGGAGCCGGGTTTATTATTAAGTCGGCATGGAACTGTTTATCATGCTCGTCATCTATCACCAATAAGCGATGGCACTTTTGGCGAATAGCTGCTTGAAAGGAACTTTCGTAATTATAGCCGTCAATCAAAACAATGTCTTCTGATGTGATATGATTCAGAAAATCATCAACGGAATCTAGCTTCTGAAAACTGATGTTATGTGCATTCAGCGTATTAATCACCAGGCTTTCATCCAATCCAAAAAATACTGGATTAACTATGCTACTAACCATTTGAACCAATGCCAGGCTACGTGTAAAATGCCCCAAACCAATGGTTGGACCTGCTTCTGCCAGCACTTTTAAGTTCATGGTTTTCCTCCTTACGGTGAATATATTTCCTTTTCAAAAACGGGTTTAAGCTTTTTTGCAATTGCCTTGTGTCCCAGTTTGTTTAAATGATGATGATCACTTAAGATTCCTTCCCTGGGGAAATCAGAGTTATCAATAAAATGAAACTGTTTAGAAAGTATTTGGTTGTAGCGTTTTACACTTCCAGCTATGCCAGGTACTTTTTTCTCATAATCAGTAGATGCAGGCAATATTCCGATTGAATACATAGGAACATCCTTAAACTGATTCTTTAACCTTAGGGTAAGTTTTTCAAACTGTGATTTTGAGGTAAGCTTCAACCCCCTGTTCTTCCTCAAAAAACGTGTAAACCCTTTTGGCCTAAGCCCTAGCTTGTTTAAAACCTTTTGCTCAAAAGCGGTAAAAGCCCGGGGGGCACAGTCCACAATTCCGCAGTGCAGAACCACCAAATCCGGCTCAAAAAATTTATAGTAAAAGCTCTGTTTAAATAAATCCCAAATAGTGGCTCCTCCTATAGCGCAGTCCGCAATTACAGCTTCAGGAAACTCTTTTCGCAAAATATTTATATAGGTTTCGTCATATTTAACAACCTCACCATCACCCTCTCTGGGTAACGACAATGAATCGGTTAAAAACAGAACCCTCATATAGATTTATTCAACAATTGTGGTGGCTTTGTTAATCCTTTGGATTAACTCATCATTATCCTTGTACACAACTGTACAATGCCTGTTGTACTCCGCTAACTCAGGATTTGCATCCAAAAACTCAAACACGGCTGTAGCAGAAAATTCAAGCCCCTTTTCTTTTAAGTGATCTTCAATCTTGTTGAAAAGCTCCAAATCCTCCGGGTAATCCAAAGTGAGTCTATAATCCCTTATATATTTCTCAGGTAATTCAACTCTGTTTATTTTAAAGTAATCAGGGTTATTGGTTACATAGTAAGTCATATATTCCGAGTAATCAGCATATGGGAAGTAAGACTTAATCTTCCTTAAAGCGTTCACATTAAAAATCTCCACATTCATGCCTATACAGGCTTTGGGGGCGGTACTATAATCAGCACCTGATTCAAAATGCGACTTTAAAATTATCTCTTGAATGTCTTTAGAAAGATAAGGGCAATCTCCCGTAAGGCGCATAATAACGTCAACCTTAAGTTCATCAATAATGCCTAAAAATCTTTGAATCACATCTTCCGGATCACCTTGATGGAAAACAACGGTGTCGTTAAAGGTATAGTCCTTCAACATAGCATCCTCCTCAAGTGTGGAAGTGGCCAAAATAGTGTGATTGATGTGCTTAAACTTCAACACATTTTTTAAGCAAAGCTCAATGGATGTAAGGTCTCCAATTTTGGCAGTAGCCTTTTTTGGGAGTCTTGATGACTTCATTCTACAAGCTACCATGGTGGCCATAGTTGCCTTTTTAAAATCCTCGCGCTTCAATACTTCTCCTGCCTTTTTATCGCTACCCAAAATATGATGCGTATCCAATAAATCCTTGATTTCCTTTACGTTCAACCCCTTTTGGTCCGTTCTTTTAAAATCAAGATCTGTGGCGATAGAAATAAGACTACCCTTAGTTACATCCTTTCTCAGAAAAGGAATTTGCATTGACTTTTCTAAATAGCGGCTTTCACGATCATTAATAAACACCTCATTAAAACTGGCTGTGTAATTCTGCATTCGGCTCAACAGCCTGGTATAATTGGTATAGCTAACGCTAGAAAACTTATCATACTTAGTTTCCATCTGATCGTAATACACATGCTTCTCTACATAGGTACATCCGGCTTGTGCCGCAAATACCGGCATTATTAAGGCTTCCTCAGATTCTCCATCCAAGTGATCGGCAAAACACAACTCGTTCTCAGGAAAATTGTTTTTTAGGATGGCAATTTTTGCCAAACCAGCATCCTCAAATTCTGTTGGATAATTTTGAAATCCAAACTGGATAATGAATGATTTTGGAGATAACTGATTTTTCAGCCT
>CAXBJE010000207.1:0-6104 GCA_963975525.1 uncultured Owenweeksia sp.
GCCAAATGTATAAAGTTTTCATCAAGGATTCGTCCCTTACCTTTTACGAACATCCCACTGAGGATGACTTGGAACTTACTGAATATACTGGGGTAGAGCAGTTAAGGTCTGTTATTTCCATGCTTGAAAATTCTGAAGAAATTGAGCATCATAATTTTTTGGCTAAAGATTTAGGCCAGGTGTGGAAAGACCTTACCTCATACTTTAAAGTTATTGAAGCTGCCGGGGGTGTTGTTAAAAACGGCATGGACGAGATTCTCATGATCTTTCGATTAGGAAAATGGGATCTGCCGAAAGGCAAACTGGAAGAAGGCGAAAGTGTGCGTGAAGGCGCAAAACGTGAGGTGATTGAAGAGTGTGGAATATCTGCACTTAGAGTGGTACGTGAGCTACCCATGACCTATCATACCTATACCGTAAAGGGGCAGCCTGTTTTAAAACGTACTTATTGGTTTGAGATGAAAACCGAGCATAAGGCGCAACTTGTCCCTCAAATTGAAGAGCATATTGAGAAGGCTCAATGGGTAAATCCTGATTTTTTGGATGAGTACCTTGGGAATACCTACGCCAGCATTCATTGGCTGTTGGAGAGTAACAAGGAATTATTAGCGCGTTAAGCAAAAAAAAAAAGCCGCTGCAACTGCAACGGCTTTCGAGCTATTCTAATGACCTTTCAGGATTATTTCTTACTTAAGAAAACGGCAGAAGCTCCGCTAAACTGTGTATTGTAAAAGGCTTTTTCGCTTCCGCTTGAAGAGGGAACTTTATAAGCCATAATTCTACCACCTGCGTTCAGGCGCTCGGCAATATAAACTCTGTCCGTGCGGCTGTCGTAAGCACAGTCAACAGGATTACCCATCATGTTGTCAGCATCTTCCACACGGATTTGATTACTTAAGGAGATGGTTCCATTGTTTCCTGCAGTGTTCATTTTAGTGGTGAAATCAGTAATTACGGTAAAAGCACCGTCATTATCAGAAGCGGCATCGCCTATATCGGTTAGTACCATTACATCTGCGTCAGCATCGTAGGTAATACCATGAGTGCGCACAATACCTTCAATAGAAACGGTCATGTCAGCAGTAATTAAAGCTGCTGTACCATTGCTAAAAAAGTTGTTGAACACCACAACGTTGTTGGTTCCGTCTTCCACGGCATACATAGTGCTTCCCTCAAGGTGAATTCCCCAAAGGTCAATTGGAGACAGGTATACATTTGACAGGTAAACCGAATCATTGGTTTTGGTGTAGATGTAAAACGCGTTTACAACACCCGCACCACCTGCATCCTGAGCTACCACAATCTTGTTTCCGCTTTTGGCTATTTCTCTACCGTTTTGCAACGGACCTATTACGGTTCCGATTACTGCGCTGGCATTGCTGCTAAATGAGGCGCTCAATGTTGAACCTTCCGCTGATGCCGAAAAATTGGCATAAGCACGCACCTTATTATTTTGACGGTCGTTGTGGTATAGCATATCCTCGCTCTCGTCATAGTATATACCGTCTGCATCCTGATAGGTGGTAGTGTAGGTGCTGTTGTCAGTTTCAACGGATTCAGGTTTGCCATCCTCCTCTTCAAATTCCGTTTTAGAAATTTTTGCTGAGGTGTTGCTGGAAGCATAAACTTCTGCTTTTTTAGTTGTTGGATTTGAAGTAGAATTATCGTCATCATCGTCACAACCAGTTGCTGCAAAGGCGGCAATGCATGTTCCGAGAATCCAAAATTTCAGAGTTTTCATGTTGATGAATTTTAGTGATTACGTATTTATTAAATAAAAAAAAGAGAAGTAAATCTTGGCGGGTTTCCTCGCCTTAATTCCATTCTCTGATCTGCTAACATATACGTGCCATCAACACCAAAGGTTCACTGAAAAATGAAATATCTCAGTGTTTACTGGGTTTCAGGGGATTAAATTTTTACAGCACTAGGAACAAATGGGGTGTAGTCCCCTCCATTTGCGGCCACATCTCTTACAATGCTCGAGCTTATAAACGAGAACTCTGGGGAGGTTAATAAAAAAATGGTTTCCAGTTCTGTGTTCAGTTTTTTGTTGGCTTGAGATATTGCTTTTTCAAATTCAAAATCCGCAGGGTTTCTTAATCCGCGGAGTATAAACCCAGCTCCTTTTTCCTTGCAGTAATTTACGGTGAGCCCGGAGTAAGACTCAACCTCTACTTTAGGCTCATCTTCAAAAGTTTCTTTAATCCACTCCAGGCGCTGCTCCAATGGAGCCATGTATTTTTTGGTAGCATTTTTCCCTACTGCCACAATTATTTTGTCGAAAAGTGGAAGTGCACGGCTTACTATATCATGGTGGCCCAGAGTTATAGGGTCAAAGGAACCTGGGAAAACAGCGATTTTCATAAAGTGGAAGTAATGAGTATTAAGTAACCGCAAGTTAAAAGATAATAGCTCACCCTTTATCAGGTTGTACTTTTGGGTTTCTACTGAAATTACAACTATGACACTCACACAAGTTTTAGAGCGATTGGAAAAAGAGGCAGATGCAGGCCATGCAAAAACCTTTGATCATTATGCCATATCTGTAAATAAGGCCTATGGCATCAAATTGCCCATTCTGCGAAAGCTGGCAAAGGAAATTGGTAAGGATGCGACACTTTCTGAAGAACTGTGGAGTGAGGGTCATCACGAATGTAAACTACTGGCCACGTTGGTTGCCGATCCTGCAAAGGTTACGCTTGCGCAAATGGATATGTGGGTACATGCAATCTATAGTTGGGACGTGTGCGATCAGCTATGTATAAACCTGCTGATTAAACTAAAAGATAGATGGAGTCTTCCGCATCGGTGGGCGCCAAGCGAAGAGGAATACGTAAGACGGGCGGGTTTGGTAATGATTGTGGCACTGCGCATTCATGATAAAAAAGCCGAAGACAAAGATTTTGAGCAATTTTTTCCTCTCCTTAAAAAGTATGCTACCGATGAGCGCAATTTTGTGAAAAAGGCGGTCAACTGGGCCATAAGAGAATTAGGCAAGCGCAGTGTGGTACACCATCCCAAAATGATTACCCTTTGCCACGAGCTTTTGGAAATGGATAATAAAGCAGCTACCTGGAGTGCCCGAGATGCACTGAGGGAACTGGAAGGGGAGAAGGTGCGTGAACGATTGAAAATTTGAAGATTCGAGAATTACTTACTCCTCTCCCCAACAAAGTGATCCCGCTTATCCTTAAACAATACATTAAAGGTGGTGAGGCTACCGTAAATGCGGGTGATGTATTGCTGTAGATCCACCTTGGCGGCATCATCCAAATCGCTTGAGTTTATCTTTTGCTCCATCACGCGTAAGCGATCGCGTACCATTACTATTTTATGAAAAAAGGTGTCGATTGGGATTTCCTTCTCTGCCAAATCACGTTGCTTGGGCTTTAGCACCATAGTGCCATCTTTCCAGCGGTCGGCAATTTTTACATTGGGGGTAATGTCGCTCCAGCGCTGCAGTAGTTTTTTTAGAGTCGATTCCACTTCATAAAAACTAACAAGATCAAGCTCATAATCCAAAGCTTCAATTACTTCAAAATCATCTTCCAGTTCGATGGTTTCAATGCCTTTTTCAATAAAGCTTACAAAGTAGTGTGTGCTGGTGGTGTTGGTTACCACACCTTTTCCATGTTTTGGGTGGTTGATGCGGGAGCCGGGCGCTAGTTGTTTCATGATGGTAATATTTAAGGAATTGGGTTTTTGTATTGGGTAAAAATAGGGTGTGCTATTTTCTGAATCAAATACTAGTTGATAATATTAGGAGTAAGCGCCTCTTAATTATTGAATGACGCTAAAGTTGTAGTTTAACATCCAATTTAATTGACATTAAAATGCGCCAAATCATATATGTTTTCATTGCAATATTGCTCACTGCCTGCGGGGGAACCAAAAGTGTTGATGTAAAGCAGCGAGGCGATAATGTAAAAGAAGTGTACTTGCTGGTTGGTGAGGGAGGTGGTTTTACTGGGGCCTACAACGAATACATCCTATACCCCGATGCGCGCGTGGAGGTTTGGGACGAAATGGAACAGGAATCTATTTATAAAGGAAGTGTCACCAAAAAGGAAGCAGCGGATATTTTTGAAAAATGGGGCGAGATCGGCCAGATTGAAGTACCCAACTCAAGGCCAGGGAATATGAATTACCGGATTGGCTATTATGAGAATGGCGTTGTAAAAACATTGAGATGGAGTGATAGCCAGGCGGTGGATGAGGCAATTCTTGATTTTTTCAACAGCACATATCAGTTGTTAAGAAATGCCAAATGATATCGAAAAAAAAAGTCTCCATCAACAGCTGTTAATGGAGACTAATAATTTATGGAATCAGAATTAATTCAACTGAATCTTCTCGCTGTAAAGTACCTCGCCTTGTTGCAGTTGTAACAGGTAAATCCCCTTGGGTTTGCTAGAAATATCCATACTTATGGATTGCTGACCAGAGTTTAGTTCTACTGAACGAACCATTACCACTACACTTTTAGTATCTATTAACTTCAATTGAGCTGTGCCGCTTTTTTGCACTTCAATGTCCATATTAATGATTCCGGTTGTGGGGTTTGGATAGAAAGCCACATGAGAAAGTAGAAACTCCTCTTCTCCAATAAATTCAAAATCCGAAATCTTAATGTTGTCAATATAAGAGTTATCTCCCTGCGAGCTTGCAGGATCATCTGCCCGGTTTAAAAAGTGTTTTCCTTCAAGACAGAATTCAAACTGGGTGCCCGCATACATATCTAAATTCAGGAAATGGGTTTTAAATGTGTCCGTAAAATTTGTGATTGGATGATACATCGGTCCAATTATTTGGCCATCAATGGTGGTTCGCAATGTGCTTACACGCTCATTGGCGGTTGGCCCTAAAAACTGGGCATAACGGCTAGAAAATGTTTGGCGCAAATCAAACTGTAGGGTAACATGGCTCATTGCCGAGGCATCCACACACATACAGGCTTTGGTCAAAAATTCAGGATTTTTTTGAAACACCTCGCCTTCATTTGCCGGGTAATCCAGGTTAAAAAGATTGGCACCCGTGCCTGTCATCTCAAGTCCTCTAAAACCAGTGTTCTTGGCTTGAAAGGTGGGTTTTATGCTTCCATTTTCTCTGGCAATTAAATTATGGATAGCGTTTTCTATACCAGCTAATTGAAATTCAAAGGAGAGACTATCTCCATCAGCCATTGGCCCTAAAACCTTTATAGGGTAATTGTAGATAGTGTCGTTGTCCTTAAAAAAATCGGTGGCATAGTGCACCCAGTATTTTACGGTATAAGTGCCCATGTTTACAAAATCTTCTTTTGCGTTAAAGGTGTAGGCAACAGTATCTCCATCATTAATGGTGTTCCCCGGGATAAACACTTCCTGTACAGGAGCACCTCCGTTTACCGAGTATCCAACAAGCAATGTATCGGTGGCGTCAATAATGCTATCGCATCCTGAGCGGAAGTACACAAAGTTGAAGGACATGGTTTCCTGAGTGCCAATGCTGCAGCTGTTTTGGGGCAACAGCGCCCTTACTACCTGTAAGTCATTAGAAACGGTATCAGCTCCTACGCCCACCGCATGCCAGGCCTTGGCAATTAGATTGGCCTCGTAAGAGCAACTTCCATAAATATCTTCTGCCGAAGCGATGGCTCCTCTACGGGCATCAAAATAATTAGAGCTTGGCGTTAGGTAAAAATTAAGGTTGCGGTAGGCAATTTCGGCTGTATTTGAAACACCAAAACTATCTACCTGGTAAGGATTTCCTATGTCGTTTACACCTTGGCCTCCCTCTGACAGTAGGTAAAACCAAAAATTTTGAACACCACTGTTTACATGCACTCCTCCGTTGTCACTAGAGTTTGTATGCCAGTTTACACCAAGGTAAGTGTTGGGGTCTCCAAAGGCCTTAGGATTCCCCATGTTGCGTAAGCGAAAATCCAAAATACCAATGTCCCAGCTAAAGTTTGACCCCAGAACATTGTACTCAATAGCATTTCCAAAAATATCACTGAAAGATTCGTTTAGGGCGCCTGACTCATACGAGTAAATAAGGCCGGCACTATTGCCCGTTACACCATGTGCCAGCTCGTGGCCCACCACATCAATGCTGATAAG
>CAXBJE010000208.1:0-6104 GCA_963975525.1 uncultured Owenweeksia sp.
TAGCTCTTTTTCCAAAGAAGCCGTCCCTGCAAAGGAGTACACCATAATTAAGTAATCTCGAAAGGTGGAATAACTATAATCTTCCGGCTTGTTACCATACCAATACGCCTTGTTTCCATTAATGCCTATTCGCTCTCCCTTGGCCCAGCGAGCGTATTCCGCATTAAAGCCATTTACAAAGTGAAAGGCAATTTTATCATACTCCTTTCGGTGGAAAAGGTACTCCGCACGGATGCGCATTATAGCATCTGCGCATTGCTGCAAATCGCGCTTTCCAATATCCATAGCCAAAACAGCGCTGTGCTTTTGAGAAGACAGAACCGTTCCGTTATACAACTCAACAGGACTTCCATCAGGCAACAACTTTAGGTTTCTGAGATATTTTCCAAACGAGCCTGCATCACAACTTTTCCTAGAGTAACCATCTGGTGGAGAAAAACGAGTTTCAACAGTCATTCCCTCTGGGTATTTTTCAGAAACTGTTTCTTCGGCCACCGCTTCTAACCCAACACGTGCAGTTTGCTCGGTATTACCTTGGCAGGAAATGGCTATTAAAACAATTGAAAACAACTTAAAAATATGCATGGCTTAATGGCTTTTGGACATAGTAATGAGAAACGAAAAGATTTAACTTTGAAGTATGTCCTACGAACCAAACGATAAAGAACCCCTGATTTTGTGCTGGAAATACTTTCACCATCTACCCGCAAAAAGACCTTACCCTAAAAATGGATTTCTACGAAGAGTATGGGGTAAGGGAATATTGTGCGGTAAGCATCCCCGAAAGGTTATTTATTGTTAACCGTTTAGATAGCAACGGCAAATACTCAAATCAAAAAACCTATACCGAAGGAGCCGTAATCGCTCCGCAAGATTTCCCTCAACTTAAAGTGGATATCACCAATCTGTTTACCGAAGCCGATATAAAGGAAGTAGACGACTATTAAAGTAGTTCGTCCATTATGGTTCCACCGGCATCCGCTCCTCTCTGGTAATTTTGAATAATTCTGGCCTTTATGGCCACAATATTTTTTAGGATAAGTATAATCTCCGATAAAACACTAGCCTGGCCGGCTGGTATTTTCTTTTGAGATGATAGTACCATGATGTAGGTGAGCGCATCCTGAAACTTCTGCTGCAAAGCGTTTTTAGCGCGGATTAAGTCATCAATATTCTTAAGCTTGTCATTCTCCAACTTTAAAATCACCAGGTCTTCGTAAGCAAGTAACTCATCTCTCAACACTAAAATCCGGTCCATATACCCATCATCAGGAAGAGACTGATGATTTTTTTCGTGCTCAGAAATTATTTTAACCAGCTTCTCTACGTTTATCCTCAAATCTTCAATATGGTGCTGATTGTAAAGTAGTGCCACACCATATACCTGACTGTGAGCGGATTTTTTAAGCACTTGTTTGTACACTACACTTTTCAACTTTTTAGCATCCCCTACAAAAAGAGCCCACTCTTCCTTCATTTTTCTCACGGGCTTGGCCTTCTCCTTTTTCAGATACTTAAAGCTGTTACTTACAATATCCCTTTGGTAAGTAATCAATTGCACTATGTCCTCTTTTAAAACATCAAATAGCTTTTCTTGCTTTTCAGGATTCAGCTCCTGAGATTTAAGTTTAGCATTTACTTTTTCCTTTTTATTGAAGCGAATGTTGCTTGTTGCAAAAAAGGCTAGAGCCATTACGCCCAGCGCGATTGCCATCCATGGGCCTCCATAATAAATCATAGCTGCCAAAATTCCGGCCGCAAAAAAGGCCATCAGCGCTGTCATCAGCCAACCGCCAATTACATTTAGCACACCTGCAACTCTAAACACAGCACTTTCGCGCCCCCAAGCTTTATCAGCCAAAGAGGTACCCATGGCCACCATAAACGACACATAGGTTGTAGACAATGGGAGTTTGTAAGATGTAGCCATCGCTATAAGCAAACTGGCCACAATAAGATTAACAGAAGCACGCACTAAGTCAAACGCTGGTCTATCTTCATCAGATAGCTCCACTATACGCTGGTGGAACCGAATGTTCATTCTACGAGTCATTGTTTCTGGTAGGTTTTTACCAAACCAACCACCTACGGTAAGAGCTCCACCAACCATTACGCGAGATAGGAAGTTCGGCTTAAATCTCTCTTCCCCGGTATCCTGTCTCCCAAGGTTTACCTCGGTTTCAGTAACCTTACGTGATTTTCCCGAAAACCAAAGCGTCACCACCATTATAAGTCCGGCAATAAAAAGGAAAATAAAAGGGGTGTGAACCTTGCCACCCAGCTGTTCCATGGAGAACACACCAGCACTAAGAGATTGGGCGCTCCACATTTCGTAGGAATGAAAACCAGCCAAGGGAACACCAATAAAGTTTACAAGATCGTTACCAGCAAAGGCCATGGCTAAAGAGAAAGTACCGGCAAAAACAACAATTTTTAGAGGGTGGGCATTTATGGTTTTCACCAGTGTAAATACCAGCAATAAGGAAGCTGCCAAGATTATCCCAAGCAATAACAAGGTATTTGCACCAATAAAATCTGCGGTTTCTGAGCTAAGAAATGAACTGCCCTTGGCGCCCTTGATGAGCATGAAATAAACAATGATTGTAATAGCACCTCCGGCAAATAAAACCCCGTGAGATTTCATGTACCTATCAAAACTAAAGGAAAACCAAAGCCTAACCAGGTATTGTACAACACCCCCAATGGTAAATGCCACCCCTATGGATAGGAAGATACCAGAGATGATAGCCATGGCTGTTTCTATATTTATCGCCTGTGCTACGCCTTCAAATCCGGCAGAAGCTTCAAAAGATTTAAGAACTGCCACCGCAACCGAAGCACCGAGCAAATCAAATACAATACTTACTGTAGTACTGGTGGGTAATCCTAAAGAGTTAAAAATATCGAGGAGCAGAATATCAGCGACCATTACGGCCACAAAAATCACCATCACATCAGCAAACGTAAATACCTCTGGGTTAAAGATTCCTTTACGGGCAATTTCCATCATCCCGCTGGACGACAATGCTCCCAGCAGGACGCCTGCCGCTGCAATTATTAAAATGGTATTACGACCAGCCACCCTTGAGCCAATGGCCGAGTTGAGAAAGTTTACAGCATCATTACTTACACCTACTATAAGATCGGCAATGGCCAGTAAAACAAGTACAATAACAACTATTTGGTAGGTTTCCATCAATGTTTACCTTTAGCGAAATGAGGGGCAAAAGTCTAAATTCTAATGTTACCCCAACGTTAACTTCAACTCCATAAATGCCTTACAAAACATTCCTTTTTGCAGCTGGTATTCTTATTACATTGCTTTGCACATCTTGCAATGCCCAAAATAAAAACAAAGTGGACAAAGAGCATACAAACGCACTAATTAACGAAACCAGCCCCTACCTTCTTCAACATGCGAGCAACCCTGTAAACTGGCTTCCGTGGGGTGATGCCGCTTTTGAGCTTGCCAAAAGCGAGAACAAGTTAGTGATTGTAAGTATAGGTTACTCCGCTTGCCATTGGTGCCATGTAATGGAGCACCAAACTTTTGAAGATTCAACTGCTGCAGCCCTTATGAATGAGCACTTTATCTGCATAAAAGTGGATCGGGAAGAAAGGCCGGATGTAGATCAAATTTACATGACGGCCGTACAACTAATGACGCGTTCAGGCGGTTGGCCACTCAATGTGGTTACCCTTCCCGATGCCCGGCCCGTATGGGGAGGTACATATTTTCCAAAGGAAAACTGGATGAGTGCACTCCAGCAGATATATGATGTTTATAAAAATGACCCCGATAAAATGCTGGCTTATGCCGAAAACCTCACCGAAGGTGTAAGGCAATCTGAACTAGTACAGGTGAATACTGCAATGGCTGATTTTTCAAAATCTGATGCCAGTGCCATATTTAATGGTTGGAAGGAAAGTTTTGATAATACGGAAGGTGGACCGAACCGAGCACCAAAATTCCCCATCCCTAATAATTATGAGTTTTTACTTCAATATGGTCACCTTTCGGGAGATGTAGCCGCACTTAACCACACCAGACTTACGCTGAAAAAAATGGCCTATGGCGGGATATACGACCAAGTTGGTGGTGGTTTTGCCAGATATAGTACTGATGCCCTTTGGAAGGCTCCACATTTTGAAAAGATGCTGTATGACAATGCTCAGCTTGTAAGCCTGTACAGCAAAGCCTTTCAAAAATATGAAGACCCGCTTTACGCGAAAACTGTAATTGAAACTATAGAGTGGCTCGACCGAGAAATGACCGGGCCGGATGGAGAGTACTATTCTGCATTGGATGCAGACAGTGAAGGCGAAGAAGGTAAATTTTATGTTTGGACGAAAGAGGAACTTCAGAGTATTATCCCAAAAGGTGAATGGGAAGACTTTGCAAAATACTATGACTTAAAAAAGGGACTGTGGGAACATGATAATATAATATTACTCAGGAGTGATTCTGAACTACCTGACCTAGCTAGTAAAGCTGCTAAATGGAACAAGCTATTGCTTGAAAAGCGTAGTGAGAGAATAAGACCGGGACTTGATGACAAATCGCTCACTAGCTGGAACGCATTGATGATTACAGGTTTGGTGGATGCCAGCCGCATCACCCCCCAAGCCCCCCTCAAGGGGGGAGACCAAAGCGTGAAATCACCCGCCAGTGTAGCTTCCCCCCTTGAGGGGGGCCTGGGGGGTGATTACTTATCCCGAGCTAAAAAAACCGCCAACTGGCTTCTAAAAAACCAATCTCGTAAGGACGGTTCCCTTTATCATTCCTATAAAAAAGGTAAAAGCACAATTGACGGTTTAATAGAAGATTATGCCTTTAGCATACAGGCCTTCCTTCAACTGTTTGAAGCCACGGGAGAAGAAAAATACTTAACCCAAGCTGCGGATTGGATGGAATATGCCAAAGCCAATTTTGAAGATACCGCAACTGGCCTGTTTTACATGCGCAGCTTAAACAGCAAGCAACTTATCGCGAAAAGCCTGGAAACCGTGGATAATGTAATTCCTTCGTCAAATTCTACCATGGCAAAAAATCTGTTTATGCTAGGCCATTACCTTGATAAAGAGACCTACCATGAGCAAGCCATCCACATGCTGAATCAGGTAAGTAAAGAGCGAATGCTCAGCTATGGTGAGAGTTACAGCAACTGGGGACAACTACTACTGCGCCTTACCTATCCACATTACGAGGTGGCCATTGCCGGAAAAGATGCTAATGCCAAATACCTTCAGCTACAGCAGAATTACCTGCCTAATGTAATTTGGATAAAATCTGAAAAAGACAGCAAATTACCCCTGCTTGAAAACCGCTACGTAAGTGGGGTTACCAAAATTTACGTTTGTCAGGATAAGGTTTGCCAGCTACCTGTTGAAAGTACAGAAGAGGCTTTAAAACTCATTAAGTAAGTTCTTATCTGCTGATAAGCTGTTTGAGGATTTGGCGAGTGTTGTTTTCACCCTTTACTTCTAAAACATAAGTACCCACGGGCAGTTGAGATAAATCCATAACTCCAGAAGATGAAAAGCGTGTAGTGCCGATGACAGCCCTGCCCTGCATATCATAAACGCTAATTGTTAGGTCAGCCCCCTCAGCAACCTCAATATTTAATCTGTTATTGGCAGGGTTTGGCCCAATGCTCCAATTAAAGTTCAGCTCCTGTAATCCTATTGGTCTTGTAAACTTATATTTTGCCTTAGAGTAGTTTTCATACTGTTTGGTAAGACTGTTAAACTGTTGGCTTTCCGTTTCCGTCTCTTTATTTCCGTTGTAGGTGCGCTGGGTTTTAAACCCTGAAAGGTTTTGCCACATAGTGCCATCCCATTCCTCAGAACCTCCATATATTCTTTGTCCTTTGGAGTCAACTACGGTTACACTTCTTTGCCAGTCTTCATACGCGGAAATAGAATCGTTGTAGCGCTGTGTCAACACTATACTTGTGTCGTTGCTAGTTGAATAGATTTTCTTCTCAAAAAGTTGAACGTTGGCATTTTGATCATAAACATCGCGGGTATGCTCCAAAGCTATATTTTCAAAATCATGTAAATATGGATTGGGACTGGTTACATCCACAGTAAAAATGGTATTG
>CAXBJE010000209.1:0-6094 GCA_963975525.1 uncultured Owenweeksia sp.
AATGCCAATACCAAGGGCACCGCCAGATGCTCCTTCACCAATAACGATACAAATTACGGGAACGGTTAAAGTTGACATTTCCAGCAGGTTTCGGGCAATGGCCTCGCCTTGTCCACGCTCTTCAGCCTCCAGGCCCGGAAATGCCCCAGGAGTATCAATAAGTGTTACGATGGGGCGGTTAAACTTCTCGGCCATTTTCATAAGGCGCAAAGCCTTGCGATAGCCTTCTGGGTTGGCCATACCAAAGTTGCGGTACTGGCGCATTTTGGTGTTTACACCTTTTTGTTGCCCAATAAACATTACCGATTTACCATTAAGCGTACCCCAGCCGCCTACCATGGCTTTATCGTCTTTTACCCCTCTATCTCCATGCAACTCTAAAAAGTTACCATCAGTCATAGCTAAAATATAGGCCAAGGTATAGGGGCGCTGAGGATGGCGGCTTAATTGCACGCGCTGCCATGGTGTAAGGTTTTTGTAGATATCCTTTCGGGTGCTACTTAGCTTTTTCTCAATCTCCTTAATGGTTTTTCCCATATCAACCTTGGTTTCTATTTCAAGGTTTTTGGTTTTCTCCAATTGCTCTTCCAACTCTTGTATAGGCTGTTCAAAGTCCAGATAATCCATAAAATGTTTTTAAGAAAATGGGGCGCAAGATAAGTAGTTTGTAGATAGGATAGCGTTCAGTTTGTAAAAGGTCAGTTTGAAGTTTACAACCAAAAACAGTTTGCGAATCGTCAACTGTTAAACTACCAACTTCTTCTTTCTCCGTCTCTTTATTAAAGCATCCATCACAACTGTGGATAGTATAATGGCCGCCCCAACATAAAAGTAGGGGTTCATTTTTTCGCTATCACCAAAAATGATAAGGGCCAATAAAATGCCATATATGGGCTCTAAATTGGTGGTAAGCAATACAGTGTAAGAAGAGAGATGTTTCATTACCGTCACAGACTCAATAAAGGCATAAGCTGTACAAATACTACCTAATACAATTAGGTACACCCAATCCATTCCGCTTAAAGCAAATTGCGAAAGTTGTATACTGCCACTGGCCAAACCGTAAATGGCAAATGCTGATATGGCTAGCCAACCGCCAATCATTTCTAAAAATGTAATGCGGAAAGGTGTGTTTCCTTTAACCAGTTTACTGTTAAGTACCGAAAAGCAGGCAGCCAGAAATGCACTTATCAGGGCCACAATAATTCCGGTGGTGTAGTCACCCTCAAATCTAAAAATGAGGTAAAGCCCGCCAACCACCAGCAAACCTAGAAGTATTTCAGTAAAATCTATTTTTCGCCAATAAACAATAGGCTCAATAAGGGAGCCGAAAAATGCGCCAGTACTTACGCAGGCCAGTGTAACCGATACATTGGATATCTTAATGGAATGGAAAAAGGTAATCCAATGTGCAGCTATGAGCACACCTGCTAAAATGATTTTCCACGCCTGTTTGTCAATGTTAAAGTCGGTGCGTTTAGTGGCAATTAAAAACAAAAAGATGAACAGGGCCGCCATCCACATCCGGTGCCAAACCAAGGGGATAGCATCTACACTAATCAGGGCACCTAGTATGGCGGTGAAGCCCCAAATCAATACTACAAAGTGTAGCTTAACGTAGGATGAGGTGTTACTTGGGTGCAATGAAATAGAGGTAAATGGCTATAAACGAGAACACAATGTTGGGCAGCCAAACCGCCATAAGAGGAGAAAAGTTACCCAGTGTGGCAAATGTGGTGCTGATTTGCATAAAGAAAATGTATCCAACACACGCTGCTAAACCAATGGCTATGTTTAACCCCAACCCACCTCTTGTTTTTTTGGAGGCAATGCTAACACCTATCAATACCAATATGTAGGTTGAAACAGGCCACGAGGTACGTTTATATTTTTCAATCAAATAATAGTTCAAATTCTCCGAACCTCGTATTCGCTCTGCCGCAATAAATTCATTGAGTTCAGGCGTGGGCATCATTTCTATAGTGTAGAGCTTAGGTACAATTTCGTCCGCTTTAAAGTCCAGTACCGTGTCCACAGTTCTCCCAACCTTTAAATGTTCATCCCCATTTTCGTCAATAGTACGCACTACATAGTTGTCAAGTATCCAATGTCCGGTAGTAGTGTCCATCCTAATAAAATCTGCCTTGAGCTTACTTTTTAGGTTGTTATTTTCAAACACCTCATAGGTAAAGTGATATCCGGATTGGCGGTCACCATTATAGTTTTCAAAGTATATAATATGCCCCTTTTTTATCTGTCGATGAATATTCTTAAACCGATCATCTGTCTCCCGATCTATATAAGTTTTTTGAAATTTGAGCCTAGTGGCATTGGTTTTAGGAATGATGTAATGACCGAGCCCAAAGCTAATGCCTGCAAGAATGGTGGCGGCAATAAAGTAAGGCCACATCATCCGCTTAAAGCTTACGCCCCCGGTAAGTATGGCTACAATCTCCGTATTGGCGGTCATCCGAGAGGTAAAAAAAATGGTGGCGATAAACACAATCATTGAGCTGAACAGATTGCCGTAGTACACCAAAAAGTTTACGTAGTAATCAAATATGATTTCTGAAGCGGAGGCTCCCTTGGTAATAAAGTTGTCAATCTTTTCAGAGATATCAAATACAATGGCAATAGCCAGTATGAGGGTTATCACCAGGAAGAAGGTTCCGAGAAACTTACCAATAATATATCTGTCAATTATTTTTAACACTACCTACAGCCTGTTATCCAATTTGGGCACCATTTGATTTTTCCAGGTGGTAAAGGTGCCATCAATAATGCGTTCACGAGCCTCATTCACCAACCATAAATAAAATCTGAGATTGTGCAGCGAGGCAATTTGTCTGCCAAGATATTCATTGGCAATAAAAAGGTGGCGCAGATAGGCTTTAGTGTAATCGCTATCTACAAACGAAGTCCCGTTCACATCCAATGGAGAAAAGTCATCTTCCCACTTTTTGTTCTTAATATTAATGATGCCTTCGCTGGTAAAAATCATTCCGTTGCGGCCATTGCGGGTAGGCATTACACAGTCAAACATATCCACACCAAGGGCAATGTTCTCTAAAATATTGGCAGGCGTACCAACGCCCATCAGGTAGCGCGGTTTTTCCTTTGGTAGGATGTCGCAAACCAATTCGCTCATAGCGTACATTTCGTCATGGGGCTCGCCAACTGATAGGCCACCAATGGCATATCCAGCACACTCATGAGAAGCAATGGTCTCAGCCGAAATCTTCCTCAAGTCGTTATAGGTAGAACCCTGCACAATGGGGAAGAGCGACTGCTCATGCCCGTACAGTGGTTCGTTTTGGTCCATCCAGTCTATACAACGCTGTAGCCAGCGGTGGGTCATCTCCATGCTGTTTTTAGCATAGTCATAGGTGCTGGGGTAGGGCGGGCATTCATCAAAGGCCATCACTATATCCGCACCTATGTATTGCTGTATTTCCATAGATTTCTCCGGACTGAAAAAGTGCCGAGAGCCATCAATGTGAGATTGAAACTTTACACCTTCCTCAGTGATTTTTCTATTTGCAGCAAGGCTGTACACCTGGTAGCCACCACTATCAGTAAGTATGGGGCCATCCCAACCCATAAATTTATGAAGGCCACCGGCACGGTGAAGAATATCAGTACCTGGGCGCAAATACAAATGATAGGTATTTCCCAGAATAATCTGTGCTTTTACGTCTTCGCGAAGCTCTTTTTGGTGAACTGCCTTTACAGAGGCCACCGTACCCACCGGCATAAAAATGGGTGTTTTTATTTCTCCACGCGAAGTATGTAGTGTACCGGCACGGGCTTTACTTCCGGCATCCTGGGCTTCTAAATCAAAGTGCATTTATTATTGTGTATAATAAGGCCATATCAAATGACGCATTAATCTTTTTTCCAAAATTTAAATCACCTCGTAGAGGTGGCTTGTTAGTAGCTATTTATGACAAAAGAAATTTCACCCTGTAGGGGTGATTTGATATTCATTTTTACAATACACCCCTACAGGGTGCTGTATTGCGCTCGTCATTTCCTATTAACAAATTACCCCCGCTGGGGTAAAAAAATAATTGGTTTTTCAGCGGGCAAAAGTAAGGCTTAGGGCAATGATTTAAGACTTTACCTTTGGCGGGTGAATTTCCTTCTGTACATCTGGGTTGCGGCCACAATTTACCTTTTGGTATTTTACCTCTATTTTCATTGGAGGTTGGTTTTTTATAAACCCAAACCTCCCCAGCCATTTGCTAAACCCGTAAGCGTAATTATTTGTGCCCGTAACGAGTCATCTAATCTCAGAAGGAATCTTCCGAAAATACTTTCGCAAAAAAATGTGGTTTTTGAGGTGTTGGTGGTGAATGATCGCAGCACCGATAATTCTGCTGAAGTATTAAAGCGATTCAAAATGCAGTACCCAAACCTTACGGTGATTGAAAATCGCGGGAATCCAAATTACGCTGGAAAGAAGCAGGCGTTACTACTAGGTTTGGAAGCCGCTAAAAACGATTTCTTCATTTTAACGGATGCCGATTGCGCTCCTAAAAGTGATCAGTGGTTGAGTAGTATGGCTTCTGGCTTTAACTCCAAATCAATACTACTTGGTGTCAGTCCTTATAATTTTGCAACTTCCTTGGCGGGAAGACTTACCCAGTGGGAAACCTTGCTTACGGCACAGCACTACCTTTCGTTTGCCTTGGCGGGAATGCCGTATATGGGCGTTGGGCGAAATATGGGCTATACCCGTGCGCTTTTTGAGGCTTCCGATAAATTTCAATCCCACCTCCATATCCCTTCCGGAGATGATGACTTGTTTGTTTCGCAAATGGCCACCTCCAAAAACACGGGTATTCAAATACAACCTGAATCTCTTACTTGGTCAGAAGGGCCAAAGGATTTTGAAACCTGGTGGAGACAGAAGAGGAGGCACCTTTCTACATCTTCGTCCTATAAAGCCCTCCCATCTATTTTATTAGGAAGTTTTGGTTTAGCACAACTTGTGTTTTACACGGCTGTAATACCCGTGTGTATATATGGAGTTCTTCAATCTAACGAAGTGGTTTTTCACCTTGTCTGGATATTGATTCTGGGCAAATTTGTGGTGCAGGCTATAAGTGTCCACAACGTTACAAGAAGGTTGCAGCAAAAAGCCAAACTTGGTTTTTTTCCATTATGGGAGTTTTTAGTGGTTGTATTTTTGGCGATTATTCATATTCAAAATAAACTGGCCGGAAGGCCCAAGTCATGGAGTTGATTAAGAAGTACTTTCCGGAACTGAAGGAAGAGCAATTGGAAAAATTTGCTCAACTGGAGCCGCTATATCGCGAGTGGAATGAGAAGATTAATGTAATCTCCCGTAAGGATATGGACCAGTTTTATGAGCGCCATGTGCTACATTCACTGGGTATTGCAAAAGTTGCTCCTTTCGAGTTTGGCACTAAAATTTTGGATGTGGGAACAGGTGGTGGTTTTCCAGGAATCCCATTGGCGATAATGTTTCCGGATTGCAAATTCACTTTGGTGGATTCTATCGGGAAAAAAATAACTGTGGTAAAGGAAGTGAAAGAAGCCTTGGGGCTAAAAAATCTGAATGCCTACCACAGCAGAGCTGAGGATCTTAAGGGGCAGTATGATCAGGTGGTTTCCAGGGCCGTAACCCAAATGCCCAAATTTATGGGTTGGGTAAAAGGCAAAATCACTCAAACACCTAAAAAGGCCTTGGTGAAGCACGGCATTTGGTACTTAAAAGGTGGTGATTTAACTGAGGAACTTGCAGGTTTGAATCATCCAAAAATCTATGATCTCCAAACCATTTTTGAAGAGGAATTTTTCGAAACCAAGAAGGTGGTATATATAAGACCCTAATAGGTTATTTCAAAAACGGATCTTCAAAAGCTGGATCAAAACGGAGGTTGTTATCCGTTAAGGTCAGTAAAAAGGCTTTCAAATCGTCCTTTTCAGACTGTGTCCACTTTTTATCGGCTCCACCATTTTTAGTCATGTTGGGGTCCAGGTTCGGGCTGTTTTCATGAATCCCGGAGTTATAGAATTCAATCAACTCCATAACAGGATCAATGCCTACAACCTTAGAGGCTATGCT
>CAXBJE010000210.1:0-6060 GCA_963975525.1 uncultured Owenweeksia sp.
TACTTACAAAAAGCATTGTGGCCTTGGCTGCAATGCTTTTTTTGTTTTCCTGCACTAATGATCCTAAAGAGGTGAAGCAATTTACCAAAGGGGAGGAGTTACCTCTTGAGGTACAGGAAGACCTGGTGCTTACCTATTCCGATAGTACTTTTGTGCGGTTGGAGCTAAAGGCAGCTCTGGCCGAAAATTTTCCGCAAATAGAAGATCCACAGCGTAGATTTCCTGAAGGGATAGACGTAAAGTTTTTTGATAGCTTTGGGAAGGAGAATACCAGGCTAAAGGCCAATAAAGCCACTCAGTATGTAAATACCAGCCTTTGGCACGCCCGGGGCGATGTGGTTGTGGTAAACAAAAAAGGGGAGCAATTAAACACCGAAGAGCTATATTGGGATCAGCATAAGGAAAAAATTTACTCTGATGTACAGGTGAAAATTACTACCGACAAAGAAATAATTTGGGGGGAGGGCTTTGAAGCCGATCAAAATTTTAACAACTACACCATTAATAAAATAACAGGGCAAATAGCCATAGATGATGAATAGAATGCTGAAAATAGTAGAGATTGCCTGGATTGTGGTTTCAGTGATCTCACTAATTGAAATTATTAGACTGTGGGGTACTTTCGATTCACAATTCTTTATGTTTGTTGGAGCCATGTGTGTTGGTATTTTCATGTTTTACTTCAGGAGAAAACAAAGGCTCAAGTATGAAAACTACCAGAAAAACAAAACCGAAGAGTAGGTGACCATAATTGCCATAATAATTGCTTCCATAATATTCTCAGCTTTCTTTTCTGGCATTGAGATAGCCTTTGTTTCGTCCAATAAATTTCACATTGAGGTAGAAAACAAGAAAGGCAATTTTGCGTACCAATTGCTTAGTGGACTGGTAAATAAGCCTTCAAGGTTTATCGCAGCCATGCTGGTGGGTAATAATATTGCGCTTGTGGTTTATGGCATGTTTATGCCGGATGTATTGGCAATTCCTGTTGAAAATGCATTTCTGTTGCTGCTAATCCAAACGCTAATTTCTACCGTTTTCATTTTAGTGATAGCCGAGTTTTTGCCCAAAGCGATTTTCAATACTCATTCTACCCGCTTATTGGAGGTGTTTGCAATTCCCAGTTTTATTTTCTTTTGGCTGTTTTCACCCATCGTTCTATTAATGATAGGGATAAGCAACTTCGTAATGAAGTACATTTTGCGTTCTACGGCTGAACAAGGTAAAATGGCTTTTGATAAAGTTGATTTGGATAATTACGTACGTGAACGCACTGAGTCTTCTCAACGTGAGGAAGAGGAAGATACCGAGATTCAGATATTTAGAAACGCCCTGGAATTTAATGAGCAAAAGGCACGTGAGTTTATGGTGCCCCGTACCGAAATCATTGCGATGGATGTAAGTGAGGATATTAAAACCTTAAAGGAAAAGTTCATTTCTTCAAACCTTTCTAAGATTTTGATTTATAAAGGCACTATTGACAATATTATAGGCTATACACATAGCTATGAAATATTTAAGAGACCAGACAAAATCCGTGATATACTGCGTCCGGTTAGCTTTATACCCGAAAGTATGCCGGCCAACGAAATCTTAAACTCACTAATGGCCAACCGTAGAAGTATTGCTGTGGTGTTGGATGAGTTTGGAGGGACATCAGGACTAATTACGGTGGAGGATGTAGTGGAAGAGCTTTTTGGTGAAATTGACGATGAGCATGACACTGAGGACCTTGTGGAAAAGGAGGTTGGAAAAAATGAATTTTTGTTTTCTGCACGCCAGGAGATTGATTACATCAACGAAAAGTATAACCTTGAACTTCCTGAATCGGATAACTATTCAACGCTGAGTGGTATGGTGCTCCATCATTTAGAGAGCATCCCCGAAAAGGGAGAGGTGCTTTTTGTTGATCCCTACATCATAAAGGTGGAGGATGTGTCTAACTCCAAGATTGAGTTACTTCATATCAAGATTACTCAGGACTAATTCAGTCCGCGCCAAGGGCCTGTCAGGCTTAAGTTTCGTCCTTTAACAAGGCGGTGTTAAAACTCCTTTTTCGTTCATCTATTTTCCGCTCTGTATTTGAACCTACAATTGTATATTCGCAACCTTAATTTTTAAAGTGTAAATACATGGCGACTTTAGAGCGCATACGACAACGATCAGGTTTGTTGATAGTGATTATAGGATTGGCAATGCTTGCTTTTATCCTTACGGATTTGTTGGGTTCAGGTAATTCAATTTTACGTGCCGATGCCAATATTGTTGGTGTTGTAAATGGCCGTGACATTGAAGTACAAGAGTTTGGCCGTAAAATGGAAGAGTTGCGCACTCGTGTGCTTCAGCAAAATCCACAACAAGCTCAGTTTCTTACCAACAAGCAATTGGCTGATGGTGTATGGAATGAGATGGTGCGTGAGCAGCTAATGCAAGATCAATACGATGAGCTAGGTATTAGTGTTACCAGTGCCGAACTATTGATGCGTTTGAAAAATAACCCTAGTATACAGTCTGCACAGGTATTTCTTGATCCAAATACGGGTCAGTTTAGCGAAGGTTTGTTTCAGCAATACATAAATAATATTGAAGCTAACAGAGGTATTGAAGAGCAGGCCACTGAAGCTTATGCTCAATGGATAGATTTTGAGAAGAGCGAAAAAACCAATACCCTTCAAACCAAATACAATAAGGCTGTTGAAAAAGGTCTGTACGTACCTAAGGCGCTTGCCAAGGATATGTTTGTGCGCAACAACACTACAGTAAATGCTAAGGTTATTGCAATGGAGTATTCTTCTGTAGCTGACAGTACTGTTAAGATTACAGACTCAGACTATAAGAAGTACTACAACGAAAACAAAGAACAGTTTAAAGCCGAGAAGGCGGCCAGCATTCAGTTTGTAACTTTTGATGTTCAGGCATCAGAGGATGATCGCAAGGAGATTATGACTGAGCTTACCGGATATATTGGTGACTCGGTTCCAAAAATGGATGCCAATGGCGATACCATAGAAACGTTCAAAACAACTAAAAATGACTCTGCTTACGCAGCGGGTTATGCTGATAACAGAAGAGCCCCTGACTACTATTCAAAGGCCAATCTTCCTGCAGGTATAGATTCCACCATTTTTACTAAGCCAGTAGGCACTGTTGTTGGACCTTATGAAGTAGGAGGTTTTTACCAAATCACTAAAGTGGTTGATAAAAAGAACATGCCAGACTCAGTAAAGGCACGTCACATCTTGATTTCTTTTCAGGGATTGGAAAGAGGAAACCCTGATCGTACGGGGCAGCAGGCAAAAGAACTTGCTGATAGCCTTTTAAAAATTGTAAAAGCCGATACTGCAAGATTCCGTCAGTTGGCTATTCAGGTTTCTGATGATAAAGGTTCGGGTGCACAAGGTGGAAACCTTGGTTGGTATGGACCACAAGCGATGGTAAGACCATTTTCTAACTTTACGTTTAGAGGTAAAAAGGGAGATATTGGTTTGGTGCCTTCACGTTTTGGATTCCACATTATTGAAGTGTTAGACCAAAAGGGTAGTGCCCCTTCCGTAAAACTGGTGAGCATTGATCGTGAGATCACTGCAAGTGAAGCAACAATGAATAGCATTTATGCCAAAGCCGGAGAATTTGCCAGCCAGGTAAATAGTGCTGAAGAGTTTTCTACGAAAGCTGAGGAGTTGGGTTATTCTCCTAGAGTGGCTACCAACCTTAAGGCTTTTGATGAATCTATAGCCGGGCTTGGTGCTAACCGCGACATTGTAAAATGGGCTAACGCTGTAGGTGTTGGAAATGAAGAAAGTAAAATAGGTGATATCCAGCTATTTACCAGTACAACTCCTTACGTAGTGGCTATCCTTACTGATAGAAATGAAGAAGGATACCGCGAGCTTGCAAGTATTAAGGAACAAATTAAGCCACAGGTTATTAACGAAAAGAAGGCCGAAGACTTTATTAAGAAGTTTGACGAAGCAATGAAAAGTGGTGAAAACCTTAGTGCCATTGCTCTAAAACTTGGCCTGGCCGAAAACACTCTGAACATTAATTTCCAAAGCCCAAGTATTGGTGTTTATGGAAACGAGCCAAAAGTTGTAGGTGCCGTATCTGCCTTGGAAACTGGTAAGAGAACAAAGCCTATTAAAGGAGCCAGAGGTGTTTACATGGCCGAGGCAGTATCTGTTACTCCAGCTCAGGAAATGCCAGACTATACCCAGCAAAAAGATCAACAGGAACAGGCCATCCGTGGTAGAGTTCAAGGTTCAGTATTCCAATCTTTAAAAGATGGTGCTAAACTTGACGACCGCAGAGCTAAGTTCTATTAAAAATTAGATTCCTAAAATATTTGAGCCCCTTTTGGTTTATGCCAGAAGGGGCTTTTTGTTGTTGGGCTGTTTAATAATTCCCTCAAGGTTAGATTACATTTGATATATGATAATCAAGGATATTCTAAACTCTACATGGCATCGACCATGGCCTTTGTCTGAGGGTTCCTGGCGATTCTATCAGGAGTGGAACCGCGCTATATTTCTGCATTGGATGGTAGATATTGAAGAGTTGAGAAAGCTGGTACCAGATTCTCTGGAAATTGACGTGCATGAAGGAAAAGCATGGGTATCACTAGTGGCTTTTTCTATGGAAAATATTCGACCTAAAAACTTACCAGCGGTTCCTGGAATCTCATTTTTTGATGAAATCAATATCAGGACTTATGTAAAGTACGGTACTAAGGCAGGTGTATACTTCTTGAGTATTGAAGCTGGAAATCCAGTTTCCACTAAGATTTCAAAAGTTGTATCTGGACTTCCTTATCGTTACTCTAAAATGTCAAGAGAAGAAGGTTTGTTTAGGTCATCCAATGCAAAATATAATGATGCATTTAATATTAGATTTTCCAGTGGAAGTAATGTATCCGCGAAATCACCACTAGACTTATGGCTCACTGAGCGGTACGCCCTTTATCAGGAAAAATCAAATGGATTAAGCCAATTTGAGATTCACCACGTGGAATGGCCTGTTGCGAATATTGATATTAAAGAATTGAATATTGATTATCCGAGGTTTAGTTCCTTGCTATCTGGTGACCCTGAAATGCAACATTACTCAAAGGGAGTGCAAGTACTGGCCTGGTCAAAGCAAGTTGATATGGTGATTAGATAAACCAGGACTTTGTCTAAAATCTAGTATCTAACATCTCCTCTTACAACTGATCCATCTTACCGGCATCCAACTTTACAAATATGAAGTAGAGTAGCGTAAAGCCCCAAAGAGATGAACCACCGTAACTGAAAAAGGGCAAGGGAATACCAACTACAGGAGCCAAACCGATAGTCATGGCAATGTTAATGGCAAAGTGGAAGAATATGATACTGGCCACGGAGTAGCCATAAATACGCGCAAAAGCTGACTTTTGCCGTTCGGCCACAATTACAATTCTAAAGAGGAGTATCACAAACAGGATGATAACTACCGAGCTGCCCACAAAGCCCCATTCTTCCCCCACGGTGCAAAAGATAAAGTCGGTGCTTTGCTCCGGCACAAAGTCGTATTTGGTTTGGGTACCTTCTAAATAGCCTTTTCCCGTAAGGCCACCTGAGCCAATGGCAATCATAGACTGATTGGTGTTGTAACCTATACCTTTTGGATCGTGCGCCTTTCCTAATAGGATGTTTATACGGTTTCGGTGACGATCCTCCAGCACATTGTTAAAGGCATAATCCACACTTTGTATAAAGCCTACGCAGAGTAGGGTAATACCAATAATCTGAATAATAGAACCTCTGGTTCTCCTCATTATGAAAATGGCAATCATGGCTACACCACCAATTATGGAAAAGAGGTAAACAGTATCAATCAACAAACTGAGGATGAACAGTACAACTAAGGTAAAGCCCAGAAAGATGTATCCCCCGGGTAAACCTTCACGGTAAAAAACAAGAAAGAATGCGCTATATACAAGGGCCGAACCCGGGTCTGGCTGAGGAACAATTATAGCCGCAGGAACTAAAATGATGATAAGAGCAACAAAGCGGTTTCGCCATAAATCAAGTGATACATCCTTTG
>CAXBJE010000211.1:0-6037 GCA_963975525.1 uncultured Owenweeksia sp.
TGACGATGGCAGATTCGTTACTGGTGTGATACAAAATGAAATACTCCGTAAATTTTTATTTCCCTTAATAAGTTGAAAAAATTTGGTTGAGCTAGTATTAGCCGGCCATTCGTCATTATACGAAATAATATCGCTGGTAACTGATGCACATTCAATGGCCTCTATTAGATCGTAAACGTAATAGCAACTATTGTCAACCGGGCCAAAGGAAGGAGTATTTGCTGATTTTTCTTTTTTATTAAACAAACCGCAGCCAGTCGCCAGTAGAACCAATAAAATTATAATCGCCCTATTTATCGCCATATATGGTCTCATTTTTTAGCTTAAAAAAAAATCAGGTGTAATCACTATTTCTACCCCGTCTTCCATTTCTCCTGCTCTTCCTTATTCAAAAATGTCCAGGCTACTATGCGGCTAACCTTATTGCCCTGGCCCATGGGTATGGTTCTAACTTCTGCGGCTCCAGCTCTTTCAAGTGCCTTGTAAGCACCTTGTAGGTTGGCACTTTTAGAGATTAAAGTAGAAAACCAAAAGCAGGATTTGGAAAACTCAGCACTCTCATTAATCATATCGCGGACAAATTTTTCTTCTCCGCCAAGGCACCACAGCTCATTGCTTTGTCCACCAAAGTTTTTGATGAGCTCCTTGGGTTGCTGTTGCTTCAGGTTTCGCAATTTTCGTTCAGTGCCAGCCTGGGCCTGTGCCATGGAGGAGTGAAACCGGGGATTGCAAATCGTAACATCAAAGTGCTCGTCTTTCTGAATAATGCCTTTAAAGATATCCTGAGCATTGTTTTGCAATCGCAACTCCACCTTTCCCTGCAGGTGAGGGTTAGCCTCCACAATTTTCTTAGCAGAAGCAATGGCTATAACGTCTACATCCGAGCCAACAAAACACCAATTGTATTCCTTTACCCCAATAATGGGATAAACGCAGTTGGCGCCAATCCCTACATCTAAACACTTTAAACCGCTTTGGCCGCCCAGTAATTCTGCAATGTGGTGTATGTAATCCGCACGGCCGGGTATTGGCGGACATAAATACCCTTCCGGGATTTCCCATGCGCTGATGTCGTAGTGGCGCATCAGTAAAGCCTTGTTTAGCATCATCACTGCCTCAGGCTTAAAAAAGTCAATAGACTCATCCCCATAATCATTGGGTCTTACAAAGGGCTTCAGCTCAGGGCAACTCTCTATAAGCTCACTAAAAACATAGCGCTCACGATGCTTATTCCGTGGATGCAGTTTCAGTTTTACTTTAGGGTGCTTTTTCTTTTTTGTGGGCATTTAGGGGAGGTTCTTTAAGACTAAGTGTAGGCATTAATGCAGTAAAACGTTTAAAGCAAAAGTGGGGGAATTTTCAAAAATTCTCCTGAGTTGACAGCTGGTGCTTTAAACCAAGCCATAAACTATTAAACCACCAGCCAGCCAAAGATAACTTACCCATGCCAGCCATTTTAAGATAACATCCAATTTGCCTTTGCTGGCCATTTCCATTCCGCCATGGTTATGGTTGGTGTCTTTTTTCTTTTTAAAGAACAACCAAACCAGAGCAACTGAAACAAGTAGGAAGCCAATGTTCAGGAAAAAGGTATAGTTGATTGTGAAGTGATCCTGATCCTTCATGCTGTTGCCATCACCTTCAGGCATAAAGCCACTAAACTCAAAACCATAATGCAGCAGCAGAGAACTGGCTACCAAGGCTACAAAAAGCATAAGGGCAATGTAAAGCGACATTTTCCACCCGTAGTAATTAGCATGGATGCGTAATACTGGAAACACCACCAAATCACTAAAAATAAATGCCATAACCCCGGCAAAGCTTACTCCATTGCTGTATAGGAGCGATGCCAGCGGGATGTTGCCCATACTGCCAATAAAGGTCATAAAGGCGGCTACGGGGCCTACAATGCTGTGCTCCAAAATCTCAAGGAATGAAAAATCATGATTGCCATTACCCACACCAATAAACAAGGTTTCAAAAAATGCTGCCGGAACAAAGGCGGCAATAATACCGGCAATGGTAAAGCCAACGGTTACATCTTTCCACACCATATCCCACTCCATTACATAGCGGTTGCCCACTTTTTTCCAGCCACGCAAGGTTTTTATTTCCTTCCTCCAGTCCGGTATGTTTTTTTTGGCATCATCGTCTTCACCCTTGAGCTTTTTGCGGGCATTCTCAACCAGTTTTTTAGGATTGGTAATCTTAATAAACGCCCATGAAATGAGGATAAGCAGAATTCCACCTACATACTCGCCAACCACAAACTGCCATGAAAGGAAAATAGAAATCACAATACCTAGTTCAATAACCAGGTTGGTGGAGGAAAGCAGAAAGGCCATACTGGGTACAAACCCGGCTCCTTTTTTAAATAGTGACTTTGCTGTGGCCAATGCTGCAAAACTGCATGAGGAAGAGATAAAGCCAAAAAATGCCGCAAGCCCAACTTCTTTGCCACCAGCCTTGCCCATGGATTTCTTCATGCGCTCTTGCGTTACAAAAACCTGTATCATGCTACTGATGGCATAGCCCAGTGCAAATGCCCAAAGGGCCGACCAAAAAAAACCAACGGAAGTGTAGGCAGCATCGCCCCAGTTTTTTAAGAAATCATTCATTGGATTACATGGCTTTTAAACCATTTCAACCCCATCAAGTATGAATGGTTTACATCACCACCTAACCTGATAGGGGTAGCGTTCATATCTGGCGCCATCATCCGTAAAGCCATAGCCCTCCTTAGCATATTTTTTGGCCACAGCCATTAGCTGTGCAGCATCCTCTTCTTTACCAAGTTTTTTTAAGCACAGGCTTTTATAATAGTTAGCGTGCGAAAGTTGTGGGTACTGTTTCAGCGATCGTTCAAAAGACACATAAGCCTTATCGTATTTCTTTTGCTCATATTGACAAATACCCAGATAAAACAAATCCAGGTGATGTACCCATTCTTCACCGTGTTTGGCAGCCTGATCCGATACCTCCTTCTGTAAAAGTTCTTCGGCTAATGCAAACTGATTGAGCTGAAGTCGACACAAGGCGATGTAGAAATTATACGAATGATCCATTACCACTGTATTGCCAAACCGTTTTTTACAGTCTCCAAAATCAGTAATGGCGGCCTGGTAGGTTTTTGCGAAAATGCACTTTATATAAGCCCTGTAAGGTTGCCACCTGGCTCGGTCATATTTTACGGCTTTATCCACATAAGGCATTCCCAGCTCATATTTACCTTGCTTAAACATGGGCATTGATTTTTGCTGCCATAAATAAGCAATGGTGGAATCCTTGGCCAACCCCTTATTGATTTCCTCATCCCATTCTCGAGAGTAAAGTGGATGTTTCCAGGCACCGTTTACAAGGTGCTCTTTTAGTATGGAGTCAGGAATTTGAATAGCATCCTCTGCTGGCTTAACAGTGGATATATCCGTAGAGGCATTTTGACAGGAAAGAAAAAGGAGAAAAGCTAACGGTTTATAGAAGTGTTGCATCGAGATAGTTGATTTGTGTTCATCACATCATCCAAAAAAGATTGGATTTTATATATCATGACGCATGATAATTCAAACATCGTTCCTATTCCGATGTAAACTTCCACCAAGTGAAGTTTTGATGTAACGAACCGACCAGTACGAGACCCCTACGCTGGGTGGTGTAAGAGGCGCACCTCAGTCCTGTTTAGGGCTGAGGCCGTCTACTCGATTGTGGGTAGTTATTTATTTATTTTTTCAATCTTCCGTTTTCTAATCCATTGGGTAACTGCAAATGATATTATCAGTGTCAACCAAAGCCAATAGTCATATTCGAATGCCCAAGTCACGAACGGTGGAATAATCATTATCCACTCAATTAAGAGAATCAAGTTAGTATTGGTTTTGGTCAGGGTGAATCCAATCGAGTCCATAATTATCATTGCTCCGAAAAATCCACCAATGAACATCAGTCCGTAGGTGAAGAAAAGAAACGGAATCATAATTAGGTTTAGTAACAAGGTCTGGCTCCAATTTTCAGTCGTGTAAGTTTCAAGTCCAAGGGCATTGAAAAGTATCATGCTGAAATAGGTTGTCACGTAAAATCCGACAAGGTGAACCCAATTTGTCGAGATTATTTTCAATGTCCGTTTCAACCTGTTCATGTGATTTCTTAATCGTCTTTTTTAAATGCGCTAAAACGGTTAGGCTAAAATGTCGTAAACGGTTTGGTGGGTTAGGTTATGCATTTTAGCCAGTGTTGGCAAACGTTTTTATTTTCCAATTTCTACTGTTATTTCTTTTACACCATCTTCTGGTGGCCCAAATCTTAATTTGGCTTTAGCACCTTTCATGAAGTCAGTTTGTTCTAAAGTGTCCTTGATTCCATTAAATAATGTTTCAGCATTCGGTCCATACATGTACAGAAATCCATCACTATAATTAGTCGCCATTTCATGTCCGTCATATTCCCCCAATTGATTCTCTTCGATAATACTTTCTAGTTTATCTCTTAAATTGTAAAGTTCTTCCATTCCTTCAATCCCATAGTCAAACTGAACTATCACTGCATGTTCAACCTCGGTGTGATTATTAACTGTTTCGTTTTTCTTTGAACCGAATATTTTATCTAGAAATCCCATTCGTCTATTTTAATGTTTGCCAACATTTGTCTAAACGCTATTGCGTTTAGACACACTATGGTTATTGCCCCTGAAACCCTTTCAGGGTATGCGTTGTAAAGTAAATGAATTTATGCACTCAAAAAAGGGATGAACAAGGTTCACTCCCTAAAATCCACGTTCATCGCAAATCACCTATTGTAAATGCCAATTGGTAGAATTTCTGAGTTCAACATTTCTGGAAAGGGTTTCTTCAGCAAGCCAAAATATCCAACATGCGCTACAACCAAAAGGCCAACTGCCATGGTTGGAATGATGATGGTATTGGCTTTTGCTACTTTAATGATCTAGTTCATGTGGTATTTTTCTCTGTATTCTGTTGGGCTAATGCCCTCTTTCTTTTTGAATAAGCGAGAAAAATAGGGTGGATATTCAAAACCCAATTGGTAGGCAACTTCAGCAACTGTTTTCTTTGGGTCAAGCAATATATTCTTGGCTTCGTCTATGAGGTATAGTTGTAAATGCTCGGTAGAGGTTTTGCCGGTTTCCCTTTTAAGTGTATCGCTTAGGTAGCGCTGCGAAACCGATAGCTGGTCGGCAATTTGCTCAATACTGGGTATCCCATTTTCCTCCAACTGACCAGAATCAAAGTAGGCGGCCAATTGCTGATTGAATTGCTCCAGCAAATCGTTTGACAATTCTTTACGGTTTATAAACTGACGCTCGTAAAAGCGGTTGGCGTATTTCAGCAAGGTGGTGAGTTGCGAAATAATGATGTCTTTACTGAATTCATCCTGATTGTTCTGATACTCCAAATCAATACTCTCTACAATAGCTTCTATCTGCTTTTCTTCTTTGGGTGACAGATGCAGGGCTTCATTGGCGGAGTACGAAAAGAATCCGTACTTCTTAATTTGATGCGCTAATTCTGTTCCTTTCAAAAAATCCTCATGAAAGTTTATTGAAAATCCTTTTTGCTCAAACACCACGCTTTTATCCCATTGTATGACTTGCCTTGGCGCTATAAAAAACAAGGCGCCATTGTTAAAATCATAATTGGTGCGCCCGTAGGTAAGGTTACCCTTTACAATCTTTTTAAAACTTATGGTGTAACAATCGTTGGTAATGGGTGGCGAACTCTCTTTTGGGCAGGGCAGAAATCCTTCACCAATAGCAGAAAAAACGCTGAGCATGGGGTGCTCCGGGCGTGGAAGCTCCAAATATTCCAGATAGGCTGAAAGTGTTTTAAAGTGCTGCATCTTACTTTTTGATTTCTTGTTGCGCCTGTAATAACAGCTTGTTGTATTCGTCAACCCGTGCGTGGGCCAAACCATCTATCAGCAAAATTACCGACAGCATGGCGATACTTGTAATCATGCTAGCGCGCCATACGGGAGCGTTTACAAAGAAAAGTACCGCGGCACATATCACTATAATGATGGGAATACC
>CAXBJE010000212.1:0-6019 GCA_963975525.1 uncultured Owenweeksia sp.
ATCAGTCAACATCGCAGTATGGCAATATTGTAGCTCTTGATGAATCTACGTTAAAGGAAGGCCTGATATATATTGGTACGGATGACGGCCTTATACAAGTAACTGAGGATGGAGGAAAGAACTGGAGAAAACAACAGGGATTTCCCGGCATCCCAAAAAACACCTATGTAAATCAGGTACTCGCCTCATTGTATGATGAAAATGTTGTTTTTGCCGTTTTTAACAATCATAAAAATGGAGACTTCAAACCCTACATATTAAAGAGTACTGACAAGGGTAAAAGCTGGAAGAGTATTCAGTCTAACCTGCCGGCAAATGGAGCCGTGTTTAGCGTAAAGCAAGATCATGTGAATAAAGATTTGCTTTTTGCAGGAACTGAGTTTGGCGTTTTCTTTACAGTGGATGGAGGCCAAAACTGGACTCAGCTAAAGGCAGGGATTCCAACCATCGCTATTCGCGATATGGACATTCAAAAACGTGAGAATGACCTTGTGTTAGCCAGCTTTGGACGTAGCTTCTATGTTCTGGATGATTATTCTCCCTTACGGGAAGTAAGCAACAAAATTTTGGAGAACGAAGTGCACATCTTTAATATTAAGGATGGTTTGGTTTTTAAAGAGGCTCAGCCGTTAGGCTACGGTAGCACAGGATTTCAGGGAGCATCATATTATGCAGCCGAGAATCCTCCTACGGGCACTGCCATAACCTATTACCTAAAAGAAGCTCCAAAAACTATAGCAGACCAACGCAAGGAAAAAGAGAAGGAACTGGCTAAGAATAACTCCGCCATTCCATATCCCGCAAAGGAAAGCTTAAGAGCGGAGGATAATGAGGAAAAACCTTATCTACTGTTTGTAATAAAGGATAAGCAAGGAAAGGAAATCAATAGATTTACCAAAGAAGCCAGTGCCGGAATAAACAGAGTTACCTGGGATGGAACCTACAGCTCTGTGGCCGACCTAAACAAAAATGGCGCACCCCTTACCAGCGCGGGTTCTGCAAATCTTGCCCTTCCCGGAGAATACTCGGTAAGCATGTTTCTAAGTTCAAATGGTAAACTTTCTGAATTAGCAGGCCCAAAAAGCTTTAACATGAAATGGCTTGGCAATAACACTTTAGAGGCAGAAAACAAGGAACAATTGCTCGCTTTTCAAAGAGATGCTGAAGACATAAATAGAAAAATTCAGGGTTTAGATAATTATGCAAAAAATCTAAATAACAAAATTGAAGCGCTTAAAGCTGCGGCAAGAAACACCCCGGGTGTGCCTCTATCTACACTTGATAGTTTAAGAAGTTTAGAAGCTAAAATGGCACAAATTCATATTGAAATTCATGGAGATGCTTCACTTGCAAAACGCGATTTTGAAACTGCGCCCTCTTTAATGGATCGATTAGGATCAGTTACCTGGAATTCATTTAGAACCACGGGAGCACCAACGGGAGCACAAAAAAGCCATCTTGCTATTGCCAATGAGGAGTTTGCTGAATTAAGATCTCGGGTAAAATCAATAGCCGAGAAGGTTGAAAAAATTCAGGCTATGGTTACAGCAGCAGGAGCACCTTTTTTGGAAGATGACCTACCGGAGTAAATGCCACTTGAGAGAACATTCAAAGGACGTAATGTTATCATTTATAGTCAGGTAAGGGATTTCGCATCTCAATTGGATTATATTTTTAACTTTGGTTGTTCGACCAAACCTAAAAACCTTATGCACTTCCAATTATCGTCTAATGGCGTTAAACTAAAAAAGCCGTACACCGTAAACTGCTATAAAATTAGCAACCCACGCATGAATTCTCTCTCTACTCTAACCCCAAGTTTTTATTAATGGAGCACGAAGGCGCCATGGATCATATCATCAATAGGATGAGGGCGGAATTACCAGGTAACCTAAGATACCATGCCCTATTGCATACGCTTGATGTAATAAAATCTGCAAAATATATTGGTGAAGCTGAAAATATTACCGGTGATGATTTACTGTTGCTATTAACCGCAGCGGCTTACCATGATTGCGGATTTATTAATACTTATGCGGGCCACGAAGAGGCCAGTTGTAAAATAGCCAGTAGCACCCTTCCGGACTTTGGATATAATCAACACCAAATTGATTTGGTGCTGGAAATGATTAGAGCCACTAAAGTACCACAGCAGGCCACCTCGCATTTAGCTATGGTATTATGCGATGCCGATTTGGATTATTTAGGCAGAGATAGTTATGATGTTATTTCAAAAACCCTGCTGGATGAGCTTGTAATGACCGGGAAAGACATTGATGAAAAAAAATGGCTGACCATTCAAATAAAGTTTTTAGAAGATCATCAATATTGGACACAATATTCCAAGGAGCACCGCGCTCCCCAAAAAGCAGAGGTGTTAGCACGCCTTAAACGTGATGCCCTGCAGCTTAGGATCTAATTTCCTTCTAACCCACCGTATCAGCTGAAACAATCAGTGGTTTGACAACCGAATTGTAAACTACAATGTTGCATATGCTTTTACCAATGCAGTATTCAATAAAATCAAAGTGCCAACATTCAATTTTGCCCTACCTTTGGCCACCTTAATAAAACCGTGGCAATAGCTAATTAAAAAGCTAATTATCAGCTAATAAAAATTGAATGAGTAAGGTTAACGATAACGAAATCACATTTCAGTCTGAGGATATGGGTGATGCGCACATTTCTGAATCTGCCCAAACGCCTATGCGTTCAGATGCATTTGATGTTTCTGACGAAGAGAAAATTGAGACCATTCGTGGTCATTTTGAAAAGATAATGGACACGCTTGGGCTGGATCTTACTGATGACAGCCTTAAAGGAACACCACAGCGTGTGGCCAAAATGTTTGTAAAGGAAACCTTTGCCGGCCTTGATCCTAAAAAGGAACCCAGAGCCAGTACATTTGACAATAAATATAAATATGGCGAAATGCTGGTGGAGAAAAACATTGTGGTTTATTCCACTTGTGAGCACCACTTTTTGCCAATTGTAGGTAGAGCCCATGTAGCTTATATCTCAAGCGGCACCGTAATTGGCCTGAGCAAAATGAACCGTATTGTGGATTATTTTGCAAAGCGCCCACAGGTGCAGGAGCGTATGACTAAACAAGTGGTACAGGCTCTTCAAAAAGCATTAGGCACTGATGATGTAGCCTGTGTGATTGACGCTAAACACCTTTGTGTAAACTCTCGCGGCATTCGCGATATTGAGAGCAGCACGGTAACTGCCGAATTTGGTGGAAAGTTTAAAGAAGACAGCGTAAAGCGCGACTTTTTGGATTACATAAACATGAAAACCACTTTTGAGGTTTAATGAGATTCTACTCTCATTCATTCAAGTAAAATCTTAAACTCCTAGATTATATTCTGATTTATGGCACTGTACGAGGAAAACGAACTGTACATCAACAATTCGCTTACGCGAAAAAAGGAAAAGTTTGAACCCATAAATGCACCCAACGTTGGGATGTATGTGTGCGGGCCAACTGTTTACAGCGATGTTCACCTCGGCAATTGCCGCACCTTTATTTCTTTTGATATGGTGTACCGATACCTTACCCACCTTGGGTTTAAGGTGCGCTATGTTAGAAACATCACGGATGCCGGCCATCTTGAAAATGATGCGGATGAGGGCGAAGATAAAATCAGTAAAAAGGCCAGATTGGAGGAGTTGGAGCCGATGGAGATTGTACAGAAGTACACCCTTGGCTTTCATGAAGTGATGGGGAAGTTTAATGCACACCCGCCCAGCATAGAGCCTACGGCTACCGGCCATATAGTAGAGCAAATAGATGCCATCAAAAAAATAATTGATGCCGGATTGGCCTATGAGGTAAACGGCTCGGTATATTTTGATGTAGAAAAGTATAATGCCGATTTTGACTACGGTAAACTTTCAGGTAGAAAAATAGAAGAACTTATTAGTGGCACGCGAGAACTGGACGGACAATCTGAAAAACGTAGCCCCTTGGATTTTGCCATTTGGAAAAAAGCCTCTCCCAGCCACATTATGCGCTGGAACTCCCCATGGAGTGTAGGTTTCCCTGGATGGCACCTGGAGTGCTCAGTAATGAGTACAAAATATCTGGGCGAACAGTTTGACATTCATGGAGGCGGAATGGACCTTAAATTTCCACATCATGAATGTGAAATAGCGCAAAATACAGCAACCACCGGTAAGGAGTCTGTAAAGTATTGGATGCACGGCAACATGCTTACCCTTAACGGGCAACGCATGAGTAAATCCACTGGTAATACCTTGTTACCGGGAGAGCTTTTTAGTGGTGATACTGATAAGCTGCAGAAGGGTTTTGCCCCTACCGTAGCTCGCTTCTTTATGATGCAAGCCCATTATGGCAGTCAGTTAGACTTTAGCAGCGATGCCCTGCTTGCTGCAGAAAAGGGCTATTTACGCCTTATGGATGCCTTAAAAAATATGGCTAAACTTGAGGCTGGTGGACAAACCCAGTTTGATGTAAAGGCCTGGCGAAAGGACTGCTACAATGCCATGAATGATGACTTCAATACTCCTATTCTTATTTCACACCTTTTTGAAGCTGTAAAGTTTATCAATGGCGCGCAGGGCAAACCTTCGGGTTTAAATAATGCCGAACTGGAGTTGCTACAAATCACCATAAACGCCTTTGTTTTTGATGTTTTAGGTCTTGAGGATTTAGGCGAGCAAAAAGGTAGCGACAAACTTGATGACGTGATGAATATGCTCATCCAGATGAGGGCTAAGGCCAGAGCCGATAAGGACTGGGCACTTTCTGATGCACTTCGTGACCAGTTGGCTGCCATTGGTATTCAGCTTAAAGATGGTAAAGACGGAACCGGATATTCCATAAACTAAAGTTTTGGATCTCCTGAAGAAGATCATATCAGCTCCCTTTATTTTTTTGGTGAAAATTTACCAATGGGTGCTTTCACCATTTCTGCCAAACAGTTGCCGCCATATACCTACCTGCTCACAATATACTATTGAGGCCATCCAAATTTGGGGGCCTGTAAAGGGCATTTGGTTGGGCGCTAAAAGACTTTCCAAATGTCATCCCTGGGGTACCCATGGTTTTGATCCTGTTCCACAAAAATTTAATAAATCAAAATGAAAAACTTCGGTCAATTCTTCACACTATCTTTATCCATCGTGCTTATCGCTTGCCAGGGGCCGGCAAATTCTAATGGAGAAACTTCCGCCCAAGATTCTACTTACGAGGATGGTGCCAGTGGTGAAACCAAGAAAAGTGAGCTTAAATATGAAGGTGAAAAACACTTCGCCAACATTCGCCAGCTAACGGATGGCGGTGATAATGCGGAGGCCTATTTCTCTTTTGACAACTCCATGGCTGTGTTCCAGTCAAATTATGACAAATGGGGTGTGAAGTGTGATCAGATGTTTTACTTCAATATTGAAGACAACAATATGATGACCGAAAGGCCAAAGATGGTAAGCACCGGAAAGGGAAGAACTACATGTGCTTATTTTCTTCCTGGTGATACCAGTATTTTGTACGCCAGTACGCACCTTGGAGGTGAAAACTGTCCGGAGGAGCCCAACAAAGATCAAGGGTATGTATGGCCCATTTATGATACTTACGACATTTTTGTAGCAAACCTTGATGGTAAAATCACCAAAAGGCTTACCAACCATAAGGGTTATGATGCCGAGGCAACAGTTTCACCCGATGGCAAAAAAATCGTTTTTACATCTGACCGTACGGGTGACCTTGAATTATGGACAATGAATATTGACGGTAGCGATCAAAAGCAAGTTACCACGGGCTTAGGATATGATGGCGGGGCATTCTTTTCTCCGGATAGTAAGAAGCTTGTCTTCCGTAGCTCACGCCCCAAAACAGATCAGGAAAAGAAAGAATACAAGGAACTACTGGCGCAGGGTTTAGTAAAACCCACTAACATGGAAATATATGTTTGTAATGTGGATGGAACCGACCTGCAACAGGTTACAAAGTTGGGCAATGCCAACTGGGCACCGTTCTTTCACCCTTCCGGGGAAA
>CAXBJE010000213.1:0-6015 GCA_963975525.1 uncultured Owenweeksia sp.
TTGCGGCAGCGTTTGATTACATCCTTACAGGCAACTTGAAAGAATCTTTTGAATTTAATGCACAGGGTAATTTGAAACTGTTTAGTTGGTTGAGGGCATTTGGAGGTTATCAGTTGTCATCTAAATACCCTGAATTTTTTCAGAGTGTATATTATTCCAATAACTACATATGGGAGAATAGCTTTAAAAAGGAGCTAGTAAATAAGATGAACTACGGGATAGGTTGGGGGAAGAGTAATCAGCTGGAGCTGACTAACTACATTGTAAATGATTACGTGTATTTTGATGCCGATGTTCAACCCACCCAATCAAATGATGCGGTAAATGTTTTCAGGGCTAAGTTGGTTCAGAATTTTACCATTTGGGATTTCTTACATCAGGATAATCAGATTTATTATCAAACGGTTGGTGGAAATGCTGCCGCTATGCCTCTACCTGAGTTGGTAACAAGAAACTCGCTTTACTTGGAATTTCATCTTTTCAAAAAGGTTTTAAAATGTCTTGCTGGTGCGGAGATGAAATACTTCTCAGAATACAACTCGCCATCTTATGATCCCGCAACTGGTAGGTTTTACAATGCCAGCGAAAGGCCAATAGGTAACTATCCGTTAATAGATGTGTTTGCTAATTTTGAACTCCGAAGCGCTCGCATTTTTGTGAAATATGAGCACATCAATGAGGGCCTAAATGGATACCAATATTTTTCCGCTCCCAATTATGCCTTTCCTGATAGAGTGTTGAGAGTAGGTATTACCTGGAGATTCTTTAACTAGGTTTTCTGCTTTTGCTTTTTGGCAGCAGGAAACAGAATGTTGTTTAGAATTAAGCGATAGCCAGGAGAATTAGGATATAACTCCAATTCCGTTTTAGGATCGCCTACACGGTGTTGATAGTCTTCAGGGTCATGTCCTCCATAAAATGTCCACGTGCCTTTTCCTAACTCGCCATGTATGTATCGAGCCTCATCGGCTGACTTCAGCTCTCCCATAATCAGTACATCTGATTTTATAAGACTCTTGCGAAAAGCAGTGGTTTGACCCATAAAGCCTTTTACGATTTGTGTGTGGTTTTGACAAAGCATTGTTGGTACCACATCCCACTTGGCTGAAAACTCAAAAAGACTAAAATAATCTTTGGTAGCCTCCACTTTTCGAGTTTCTGTAACATCAATGTTTGAGAACTCATAGCGGTTGGGGTCTTGAACAAGGGTGAAATTTTTAAAGGCTAGGGTTTGCTCGTAATCAATTTTGTTTTGATAATTGGGCTCTGCCGGATCACCATCAAACATCGGTTCGCAAATATCCACACCAGCTGCCGCCAGAGAAATGTCATAACTATCGGTTGCTGAACACATGGCAAATAAGAATCCACCGCCAACAAGATATTCTTTGATTTTCTGTGCCACGGCTTGCTTTTGATCACTAACCTTATCAAACCCCATTCTGGCTGCCTCAGCTTCTGCTTCTTGCTTTTGCTGAATGTACCAGGGAGCATTTCTAAATGCGAAATAGAATTTGCCATATTGCCCTGTAAAATCTTCATGATGCAGGTGTAGCCAATCGTAACGAGGAAGTAAGTCGTCTAAAACTTCCTGATCATAAATAAGATCATATGGGATTTCTGCGTAGGTTAAAACCAAGGTTACGGCATCATCCCAAGGCATATTGCTTTTGGGCGAATACACTGCAATTTTGGGAGCTTTCTGCAGCTTAACTACTTCCATGTTTACAGCAGGGCTGCTAATCTGGCGTTTTATTTCTAAGGCTTGAGCATCCGAAATAACCTCAAACGAAACGTTTCGAATTTGACATTCAACCTTAAAGGACTCATCGTACGGAAGTAAAAAGCTGCCTCCACGATAATTTAAAAGCCACTCCATTTCAACTTCCTTCTCCAACACCCAATAAGCAATTCCATAGGCCTTTAGGTGATTGGTTTGCCCCTCTTCGTCCATCGGAATGAGAAGCTGATTGGCCTTCATCGTACCCGAAAAAATGATTAACAGGGCTAAAGAAAGTAGTCTAAAATGGATCTTCGTCATAATTATCGTCTTGATCTAAAAAGCTGCCGGTATTCATTTTTGATTCCAGCACAATGGGTTCAAAATTGTTATTTTCCTCAAGGTCCGAGAACTTCGCCAATTTACCCTGAAACCTCAGTCTCACATTTTCCAAACCACCATTACGGTGTTTGGCTATAATAAATTCAGCCTGCCCTTCGGATGGGGAACCATCTTCCCATTCGGTAATTTCATAATACTCAGGGCGGTAAATAAACGATACAATATCAGCATCCTGCTCAATAGCACCCGATTCACGAAGGTCGGAAAGTAATGGACGTTTATTACCACCTCTGGTCTCTACCGCACGACTTAACTGAGACAACGCAATAACCGGGATGGAAAGTTCTTTTGCAATACTTTTTAACGAACGTGAAATGGTACTGATTTCTTGCTCACGGTTACCACTGCCTTTTCCCTGCCCGCCAACTGTCATCAGCTGCAAATAGTCAATAACGATGAGTTTTACCCCGTGCTGAGCAACCAGCCTGCGACATTTTGCTCTAAGGTCAAAAACACTTAGGGCTGGCGTATCGTCAATAAAAAGAGGAGCTTTCTCCAGATTTTTTACTTTGGTGAGTAGCTGTTGCCACTCATGGTCGTCAAGGCTTCCTTTTCTTAGTTTTTCAGAAGAGAGACCGGTTTCGCTGGATATAAGACGTGTGATCAACTGTACAGAGGACATCTCCAGTGAAAATACGGCTACAGGTCTGTTGTGATCCACAGCCATGTTACGTGCCATCGATAACACAAAAGCCGTTTTACCCATACCAGGACGAGCTGCCAGAATAACTAAATCTGAAGCTTGCCAACCCGAAGTTACCCTGTCCACCTTTGTGAAACCAGAAGGAACACCGCTTAGGCCTTCCTGTTTAGAAATCTCCTGAATTTTATGGATTGCCTCTTTTATAAGGTCACTGGCCGATTCATAATTCTTTACAATATTGCCGTGAGCTACTTCAAATAAGTCTTGTTCGGCTTGATCCAGCAAATCAAAAACATCAGTGGTTTCGTCAAAAGCTTTGGTGATGATATCACCGGCTACACGAATCATTTCGCGCTGGATAAACTTTTGTACAATAATGCGGGCGTGAAACTCGGAGTGGGCAGCAGATGATACTTTTTGGCTCAGTTGAATCAGATAGTATTCGCCACCTACAGAATCAAGTTCGGCTTTTTTACGGAGCAAGTTGGCTACAGTAAGAATGTCCACTGGTTGGCTATCACCAAACAAATCTTTTACCGCACCGTATATAAGTTTATGTTCTTCTTTGTAAAAACTTTCGGGACTAAGGATATCAATAACCTGATTGATGGCAGAGTTATCAATAAGTATGGCACCTAAAATGGCTTCTTCAAACTCTACCGCTTGTGGCGGGATACGTCCTTTTTCAAGTTCAATAACTTTGCGCTTCTGCCGTTTGAAACCCGTTGAAGGTTGGTTTTCTGTATTTTCCATCTAAAATTCTATCCCGTTGTACTCAATTAGAAAAGGGCATCAAATTTAATACCTTGAGTTAAGCATGAAACGTTTGCAAGTACTTATTTATTCACTAATTGGGCTCTTGTTTTTGACTCAAATTTCTTGCGAAAAAGAGAATAATGTGTACCCCAGGGTAGTCATAAAGTACCCCTTAAGTGGTGGGAACTATGACTTTAGGGATACCTTAAGGATGGGGGTAGAAGTTGTAAATGATGATGGGCGCGTATCAGTAAGCCTAATGGATGGGGCTAGGGTAATTTCTGTGGCTCACCAGCTTGTATATCAGCAGGGAAGCCTGCACGAGTACGAGTTGTACTTTACGGATAAAAATCTGAAATCCGGAAAGTATGAGATACAGGTACTTGCATTTAATGGAGAAAACCGGGGAAGTGATTTTAGTGAAATAAGATATGTTGAATTGCCTTTGCGCTTGAAAGGGTTTATGACGCTTTCCGGTAACGGCAACATTGCCACTGTAACAAGCTATGATAGTATTGGCAACATAAAGGATATACAGTTGAATGGTGATTATCCTTATTTGGCATTTAACTCATATCAACAGGTTGGCGTGGCGGCCCCTGAAGTAAACGGGCAACTCACGGCCTTTTCCTTCATAAGTCCAGCAGCCGTTTTTTCAGTAACCAATCCCGCCAACGAAGGACTTAGGCAATATGAATATTTGTTTAGCGATGATGAACTCAACTATGCTTTAGAAAATAATGGTAGGATTAGGGCTTACAATTCGGACGGCTTAGTTGCCAAATCTTTCAGTTTACCCAATGGATATATTCCCCAAAAGGGAAAAATAGCCGAACCAGGATTTTTAGTTGCCGCACAATTGGATGGCACAAACAGTTTTCAATTATTTCTGCTAAATCCTCAAAATGGCTCGGTACAAAAACAAACAAATTTGCCCGGTAAGGTGGTTAGTATAGGTTATGCAGGCCAAAGTACTTTTGTGCTTACTTATCGCAAAAATGGAGATGCTATAATAGGAACTTACAATACTGTTTCTAACCTTTTGACTGAATATGGTAAAATCTCCGGTGCCAAACCCTTATCCCTACTGCGGATTTCGGATAATGAATTTTTAATTTCCACAGAAAATAAAATATTGAGATTTAACCCACACTCGCCCCAAATCCCTTCGCTACTTTATAGCTTTGCTGCCGCAGATATGGAATACGATGAGCTTGCCAATCAGGCTTATTTTGCCTCTGGAAAGAATGTATGGATAGCCAATAACTGGCAAGCTCCTTACACTGTTTTAACCACAAATGATTCCATCCGCCAAATTGAACTTGTATATAATAAATGATGAAAAAATTACTCTTTAGCTCTCTTCCCACATTACTTTTTTCGCTTTCGCTTGAAGCACAAAATTTAGCTGTGGTTGATGATACTCTTAGTTTTCCAACTACCACAGAGCTCACGGCAAGCACGCTTCCTTTAAAAGTGTACAATTCCAATTTTTCACCTATGGAGGTTGTGGATATAGATTTCTTTAAGATTTATGGGGATGCACCCTTCACCCTGAGCGATACTGCATTTACCGTACAGCCGGGAGATACTCATACTGTTCAGGTAAGTTTTTTGCCAGAGCATAATATTATGCATGAAATGGCTTTGGTGGTAAAAACCAATTCGGGGTTTGGGCATATTCCGGTAGTGCTGATGGGGCAGGGTACTTATTCTAAAACTTATTATAGCTCTTCAGAAAACAAAAGTGAAGCGGCTTTGAAAACAGCTCTCAAAGCACGCATAGGTCAGGGCTACAATTCATTGGGTTATAATACCGCCCGTGATAACATGTTTATGACGATTGACAACCAAAAGACTAATGGTCAAATGGCTTCAGTTAATACATTGGAGTGTATTTATACAGGTACCGTTATTACAGGATATAGTAGCAGAAGCGCAGCCCAAAGCGGAAATCCACAGTTCAATACCGAGCATACTTACCCGCAGGGGATGTTTAACAGCAATGAGCCAATGAAAAGTGATATCCACCATTTGTATCCAACTACAAACTCCAGCAACAGCCAGCGTGGTAATGATCCCTTTGGTGCGGTGAGCAATGCAAGTTGGAATCAAGGCGGGTCTAAAAGTGGAGGTGGAAAATTTGAACCACGCGATGTGCAAAAGGGAGCAACAGCACGCTCCATGATGTATTTTGTTTTACGATATCAGGATTACAACAGCTTTTTTCAGGGACAGGAATCAGTGTTGAGAAGCTGGCACAATCAATTTCCTCCAACGGCAATTGACGAAAGACGTAATGATGATATTGCTGCTGTACAAGGAAACCGCAATCCGTTTACCGATTATCCCCAGTTTGCTGAAAGAATAACATCATTGGTGACCAATGCCACACCTTCGGCTGTTAAAAGCCTTTATGTATCTGACGATACTATAAAGCTTGCGCAGGGAGCGGGGACTTACAACTACAGCTATGTGGTTTATAATGATGGAA
>CAXBJE010000214.1:0-6014 GCA_963975525.1 uncultured Owenweeksia sp.
TAGCAGCGTTTTGCGAAAAAAACTTTGGAGTTACCTTTCCTATGATGGATAAAACCCCCGTAAAAGGTGAAGGACAACATCCATTATATACCTGGCTTACGCAAAAATCTCAAAACGGTGTGAGTGATGCTGAAGTGAAATGGAACTTCAACAAGTTTTTGATAGATGAAAACGGAGTGTGGGTAGCCTATTATCCATCCGGCACCAGCCCACTAGATGATAAAATTGTGGCTTTTGCTGAAGGGAAATAATCAATAGTTTTTATAGTAGTTATTGATCTTGCTAATGGCTTGATCGTACAAGGGTGCGGCAAACTCCTCAAACATATACTGCGGTGCAGGAATGCTCAATTCAGTAGACTTTACCAGTGCCAGCTGCTCCTTGCTTAATGCTCGTTCATCTCCGTTATAGGTGGCCCAAACAATTTCCCAGCGGTATTCACTCGGAAACTTCTCCTGAGAAATCACTTTGTTCAGATTGGCATCTAAAATCTGAAAATCCAAAAGACCAGAACCCACTATAGCTTTTCTGTGGGTCTTTAATTCAGCCTTTACAGTGCCGTAAATCTTTTTCTCTTTATCCAGCAAAACGCTGTCTCTGGTTACCTCTCTTACTTCAGTATGAGAAATCACATTACCTAAACTAAACTGATCAAAGTTCATCACAATTTTATGATCTATCCAATCCAGATTTTCAGCCTGCACTTCTTCAGGCGTATAAAACCGCACATATTGGTTTACCGAATTCCTGTGTAGGTATTCATTTATCTTATTATTGAAAAATTCCTGATTGAGTTGAAGCACTCTTACGGGTGCGGGAATGGGCTCTACAACCACTTTTAAGGTAGCGTAAAATAAGGCTTCATCTAAAAGCTCGCTGGTTTGTTTGTAGCCAGGGTAAAGCTGATTTACTCTTTGCAAGTGTTGGTGAGCAGTAATGGCCTGGGTACGATTGTTTTTATTGCCAAGAGCTACTTGTGCCATGGCATAGCGGGCTTCAGCAGCATTTTCCTTAGCCTCTGTAAGTTCAGTAATGGCAAGTTGCGGGGCAGGTATTAAGTTGAGGCAGGCAGGGCATTTCTGAATTTCATCATGCAACAGGTTAATCGCCTCATACTCTCTCATCACTTTCTCCCATTTATAAGGATCATTAGAAGCAAGTTGGGTATTGATTTTCCTTTTGTGGCCATCAATAGCAAATTTATAGGCCTTAGCAAGGGTGGCAGTTGCATTTTCATTGTCAGTATCAGATCTCAGACGATTTACAGCTTGTAGAACTGCTTTGTCATAATCTCCTTTTTTAAGGGCCTTTTTACCACTGCTGCATCCTGCAGCAATCACAAAGGTTGCAAGTACACTAAAAAACAAATGGCGCATAATGATGTGTTTAGTTGATAGGTTTCAGTATTTCAATTACTGAACCAATTTTTATGAGGCCGAAATAAGTCAATTTCAAGGAAATATAAAGGTCATGGGTGGCTCCCTCAAAAGGCAGACTATATTACAGTTTTTAAAAGTTTATACATTAATCACCTTAACCGTTTAATAGAGGGCAACTTAAACGAAGTAAAAATGAAAGACATTGGTAACGATAACACCGAGGGATTCCCTGAAGCAGACATGGCTATTACTACCATTTTGGTGGTTAGTGATATGGAAAAGTCTAAGGCTTTCTACTTTGATGTTCTTGGTGGCGAGTTGTACCGCGAGTATGGGGGGATTCTACCGTATTAAGTTTTCTGGGAAATTGGTTTTTGTTGGTAACTAGAGGTGGCCCCACAAAGGATAAACCTGAAATCAGTTTTGAACCACCTTCAAATCCACAGTCCGTAAGTCATTCTTTTACTATAAGAGTAAAGGATTGCCAAAAGTCATACGAAGTGCTGAAAAGCAGGGGAGCCGTGTTCATTACCCCACCGTATGATTGGGGAGCTGAGATAAGATGCTTTTTTATAGACCCTGACGGTCATTTGTTTGAGATTAGCCAGGCGGTCAACCAAAAATAGTTGCCTATGCCTACTCCACCAAAAGCTTTTTGGTCAACGAATGACCATTTTCATTCCTTAACTGGAGTATGTAAATGCCTGTAGCCAGTTTTTGCCCCAAACCTATTTCTATTTCTGAACTAGCTTTCAAATTCTTTCCCTCAGCTATCGTTTTACCGGCTTCATTAATAAGGGCATAACTGAAAGTGTTAGTTTCACACCCCTCAAATTTCAATGCTAAAGAGTTGCTGTCTTTTTGATAACTGGCAAATGCATTACAATCCCAAATATGCTCAGTGATACTGATAGGATTTGAAGCCTGAAATATCTCCACATCACTATGTCTTGGAACGGCTAGTGCCGCAGCGGTGGCAATACTGGCCTTTACCACATTGGTCATAAACGCGAAATCCAGGGAGTCTTTTACGTCATTGGTTGTGTGATAGTTGTTGTTTCTAAAGTTGGCACCATCTGTAATCATTAATGCCTTTCGGTTAGTATCCCAAAAGGGGGCGTGGTCGCTTCTTCTAAAGTCAGGGGCTATTGTGCCTGTTCCCGGTACGGAAAGATCAATAACCTTAAGCTGGGGAACATAGAGTTGAGCATTGTTTTTAAAACTCGCATTTAAGCCATTTGAACTGGTATTTCCAACACTGGTTATAAAGTTTCCTTTAAAAGTATCGGCTTGCAACTGAGCATAAGCTGTTGGAAACAATAGGTTGAAGCCGGGAGGAGCGGTTTGTGAATTGGGGCGGTCGGAGTAATATCCGATCATTTCAAAGTTTAAAACGCCATCAATATATTCTTGTGGATGAATAGCTGAAGTGACATAGGCAATACTACCTCTAAGTCCAGCCTCTTCCAAATCAAAACCAATAAAGCATATACTCTTTTCAAAGCTGTATTGAGATAAAATTCGGGCAGTTTCCAGCACACCTGCCGTACCCGAAGCATTGTCATCAGCTGCAGGGCCGCCAGCAACACCATCATAGTGGGCATCAATAATGTAAACGGTATCCTCGTTTACCATGCCCGGCAGTTTGCCGATAATATTCTCTCCATAATCAACACCAAAACTGAACCGCTGTATCCAAGGCAGCATCTCATATCTATTAAACCTTTGGTACAGAGAATCGCGGGTGTTTTGCAAATTGGCTGCACCTGTATTTCTGTGCCTAAGTCCTTCCATAAAGGTTACATTGTCATACAGCCGGCCGCTATCTACCTGGTTAACTAAATCTTGTATGTTCACTGTTTGTCGGTCGTTTGCCTCAATTAAAAAGACATAATTGGAGAAATTCTTTACTGTATCGTTGTAATCCCAAACAATGCTTTTTCCTGTGCCGGCAGTGATGGGGTAGCCCACGTCACCCGTGGTAATAGCGGTAGAGTAAAAAAAGGTTTTACCACTGTCGTTAGATACTTTGAAGGTAATTTCCAACGGATCAGATTCCGCATCAGCCACATCATAAGTAATGTTAATCACTTGTGCGCCCCAATCTACAACCGCATTGGTGTTAGATACTTTGGGTGCCTGGTTTTGTGCAAAGGCCATCTGTGGAAACAGTAGAACAAAAGCAGAAAGGGGAAGGAATGCAATTTTTTTCATGATAAAGGTTTTGGAGAATTTGGCTAAAGATAGTGAGTTGGAGGCTGTCAACTGCAAACAGGCCCATTGCAAACTGCAAACTGTTCTAATTGCAAACTGCTGTAAATCATCCTACTTTTGCCGCATGAATTTGAATGGTAAAAAGGTGGCGTTTCACACATTGGGCTGTAAGCTCAATTTTTCGGAAACCAGCACCATTGCACGAGATTTTGAGAAGGAGGGTTACGCAACGGTTGATTTTACACAACCGGCTGATGTGTATGTGATTAACACTTGCTCCGTAACCCATAATGCCGATAAGGAATGTAAACATTGGGTAAAGCAGGCGCTGAAATCAAACCCCGATGCCTTTACCGTAATTGTGGGCTGCTACGCCCAGCTGCAGCCAGAGGAAATCTCGCAAATCGATGGCGTAGATTTGGTTTTGGGAGCTACCGAAAAATTCAAGATCACTGATTACCTGAACGACCTTACCAAAAACGAAATAGGCGAGGTACACAGTTGCGAAATTGATGAGGCCGACTTTTACGTGGGTTCCTATTCCATTGGCGATCGTACCCGGGCCTTTCTAAAAGTGCAGGATGGGTGCGATTATAAATGTACTTACTGCACCATTCCCCTCGCAAGAGGGATTTCTCGGAGCGATACCGTAGAGAATGTTTTGGCCAACAGCCGTAAAATTGTGCAAGAAGGCGCCAAAGAAATCGTATTAACGGGCGTAAACATTGGCGATTATGGTAAAGGCGAGTTTGGCAACAAACGCCATGAACACACCTTTTTGGAATTGATTCAGGCATTGGATGAGGTGGAGGGCATTGACCGCTTCCGGATTTCATCTATTGAGCCCAACCTGCTGAAAAACGAAACCATAGAGTTTGTTTCACAGAGTAAAAGGTTTGTACCACACTTCCACATTCCGCTACAAAGCGGGAATAATGAGATATTGGGCAAAATGAAAAGGCGCTACCAAAAAGAGCTTTATGCTGAGCGGGTGGCTACCATCAAAAAACTAATTCCTGATTGCTGTATTGGTGTGGATGTAATCAACGGTTTCCCCGGAGAAACGGATGAGCAGTTTATGGAGACTTACAACTTTTTGAATGAATTGCCGATAAGTTACCTCCATGTATTCACCTATAGCCAGCGCCCCAATACACCAGCTGACGAAATGCCCAATCAGGTGGATTATGCCGTGCGTAAAAAGCGCAGTAAAATGCTACGGGTTTTATCCGCTAAAAAGCGCAGAGCATTTTATGAAAGCCAATTGGGCAAAACCAAAGAAGTACTTTTTGAGGGCAACTTTAAGGATGGCTTCATCACCGGTTTTACCGAAAACTACGTAAAAGTAAAAACCCATTGGAACCCTGAATTGGTAAATACCAAAGCCATCATTACCTTAAAGGATATTGATGAAGATGGGATGGTGAGGTTTGATGAGAAGGTAGGGGAGGCCGTGATTCAGTAACTTCAAAAGAGGTTTCACCTAGTCTAAACAGTAGAATTTGGAGAAATAGAGCGAATGGGCTTAGATATACTTTTAATTAAAATTATAAAGGAGTCATCCGTTTCAACAGATTGGTTGCCACTAGTTGAAAACCCAGAGTTGAGAAAAGCGTATTCAGGCTTTCTATCTCAGCGAGAGGTTGATTCTGAAACGGAAAGTGGGTTTCATTATGAAGTACTAACCTCCCAGAGGAAAGGCGTTAACAAGGCGTTTTATTTGAAGTATCCTCCCGATGCCTTTATATTTACTAAGAAAGGGCTTGAGGATTTGAAGAAACATGTTTTAGCTGATAGATTAAAGGATTTTGAAAAGGATTTTTTGGAAAAGTTTATCGAGGGTGAAAACGTGATTATTATGAGCTTCTAACAGTCTAATGGAAAAAGTAGATAGGAAGCATCTCAGGTCACTAAAACAAAAAGAAATGGGTTCAATAGCAAAGATGACAAAGTTGCTAGTTGCAGTATTTCTAACTTATGGCGCCTGTGAAATGGGGTATGCTCAGGAATTAAGGCTTGTTGACTCAGTTCAATATGAACGCTTTGTGGACATCATTTCTGATTTTCAGGAGTTAGATTCTTTAACCAAAGAAAAAACTGAGGAAAGAGTTAGTAAATACAATTATTTAATCAATAAAGCGGATTCATTATTTGCGTTGAACGAAAAAGAGGAGGCGTTAGCGTTTTATAATGATGCAGCTAAGTTATATCCTTTGACCTGTATCACTCTTAATAAGGTCAAAGCTGTAGCATGTTGCTACCCTTCTAACTTTGAAAGACATTTAGAAACCATAAATTCTGCAATGGTTGAGGACTTTGATTTCTTTTTAGATTGTTTGGAGGTGTTTATTGAGAAGTATTTTTGGACTTCAGAATATCAAGCCAATGTTAGGGATTATGTTTTGACTTTAAAGAGAGAGG
>CAXBJE010000215.1:0-5990 GCA_963975525.1 uncultured Owenweeksia sp.
TGGTTTTACCTACACCACGCGGGCCGGTAAACAATAGTGCCTGCGCCAAATGATTTTGCTTAATGGCGTTGAGCAGCGTATTGGTAACGTGCTTTTGGCCTACTACTTCGTCAAAGGCCTTGGGGCGATATTTTCGTGCGGAGACGATGAAATTTTCCATCGCGGCAAATATATAAAAGGCTTTGGGTGGAAAATGGAATTGTTAGTAATTCGGTGAGGGAGGATATAGTCCACAGTCGATAGTCAACAGAAGGAGGGCAAAGAGTAAGGTGCGGGAGGTGTTTCGACTAAAGCCTGTCCAGAGTGTACCGAAGGGCTCAACATGACAAGGTGTAGGTTATAATTGAAAGTTAAAAATGTGAAATGGTTAACCATGAAAGCAGGCAATAACCTCTGTCAGCCTGGGTACTTCGTCAGGCTCAGCACAGGCTTTAGTCGAAGGCCAGGCCATAAATTACTTATCTCATCCATCCTTCAACAATATAATTCTTCTCAGCGATTTTATTTTCTGTTAGCTTATCAGCTGATTCAAACCAGACTTCAATGCGAGCGGCAAATTTATCGCTCCAGTCTCCTTCATAAATTGTGAATTCTCCTGAATGAGACCCTACGCTTCCTGTATCTACTGGTATTGTTGACCTGTTCTTTATGCGAGAACCCGAGAGTCTGTCATTAGAAGTAATTTCAAAAGCCTTTATGTAAAGTGTACCTTCTGCCAACGGATGAAAATTCACATGATAATTGTAAATGCCTGGTTGACCGCCATGGGTAATGAACAACTCAGTTGAACCTAAGTCCCTAAGCTTAGGAACCGAATCCAGAGGTTCTGAAATGTCAATTTTTGAGGGTATGGTTTTGTGTGCGCCATAGAAATCAGGCAAGGAAATAAAAATAATCATCGAATACATAGAAATACAAACTACGCCAATCAATTGAGGAAATATGTAATACCATTTTTTGGAGAATACGTGCAGTAGAATGGAGATTCCAGTTCCAATAAGGTTAATGAAAAAAAGACCTACAGAAATATCGATAAGTAGGTTGCTTTTTAAGAATTCCCCAATCACGAAAGCGCCAAATGGAAGAAGGTTCCATGCTAACGGTTTCCACCAGGTCTTTAAGTAAATCAAGAGAATTTTTTTCGCAAATGCCATATCTTACCCAATCTCCATAAACCCTTCCAAAAAGGCTTTCTTCCGTGTGGCGCTCACGCTTATTTCATCCCCATTGTTCATGGTTACTGTGCCGCCTTTGCCTTTGCGGTAGCGCTGCACATAATGCTTGTTTATAAGGCTGGATTTGTGGACTCGAATAAAATCAAATTCGGTGAGCAGATCTTCGTAGTGTTTCAGGCTGCGGCAAATCATTTTCTTTTCGGCTCCCACCAAATGGAAAACCGTGAAGTTATCTGCGGCAGCACAGTAAATAATGTCTTTGATGGCAATCACCTCAAAGCCCTCCATAGTGGGTAATACCATTTTATGCAGCTGGCGGTTTTCCAGGTTTATATTTTCTACCAGAATGCGGGTGTGGATAAAGTTTTGCTCCTTTTCCCGGCTCTCTTTTACTGATTCTACTGCGGCAATCAGCTCATCTATGGAGACTGGTTTTAGCAGGTAATGCGAGGCGCTTACCTGTATCGCCTTTAAGGCATAATCGCTAAAGGCAGTAATAAAGATTACATCAAAGTCGGCATCTTCCACTTGGTCAAGCAGGTCAAAGCCATTGCCAAAGGGCATTTCAATATCCAGAAAAACCACATCGGGCTTTTTAGATTTTATGAGTTCCAGTCCGGGCTTTACACCTTCGGCCATGCCACATAGTTCTACATCAGGGCAGTATTTCTCCAGATAACTGGCGAGGGTTTCGCGGCTGGCGCGTTCGTCTTCTACAATTATGGCTTTTAGTTTCATGCTTTCTAAAATTAACTTCCCTGTTGCAATGCTATAAAGACACTAAGGCACAAAGGAACCCTTAAAGGCTTAACTACACTTCAGTGGAAGGCTGTGCACTGGGTATTTTTATTTTAATCCTTGTTCCTCCATCGTCCTTCAAATCCTCCACATTTACAGAAATGGCTGTGCTGTACATATTATTGATAATGCGCACCCGGTCTTCAATATTGTTCATCCCCGTTGAGGTGTTCTTTTTTTGGTTTTGTGTTTTTAGGGATTGTGAGCGGCTTCGGCCAATACCATTGTCGGCAATGGTAATTTGTAGTTCACCCTCCTTTTGCTGGTAGTTTACGGTAAGCAGGCCTTTGCTTTCGCGATAACGGAGGCCGTGCCAAATGGCATTTTCAACGTAGGGCTGCACCAACATGGGTGGAACTTTCAATGCGTCTCCATCCAGATTTTCACCGATGTTTAGCTGGTAGTCAAACTTCTCGCTAAAGCGGTTGTGCTCCAGGCTGAGGTATAGCTTTATAATTTCCAGTTCCTTGTCCAGCGTTATAAAATCTTCTTGCGAATGCTCCAACACGGCTCGCATCAGTCGGCTAAAGTCAGAGAGGTATTTATTGGCGGCACGTTCATCCTTTTGTGAGATGTAATGGTTTACCGAGTTAAGCGCATTAAAAATAAAGTGGGGGTTCATTTGCGCGCGCAACGATTTTAGCGCCAACAACTGATTGGCCACCCGCTTGCGCTGCATGTTCTTGTACATCAGGTAACCGCCAATGCCCAATAGAATAACCACAATCAAAAGTCCATATATAACCAGGCGTTGGTTGGTAACGCTCTTTTTGGCAATGGTTTCGTTGGCACGAAGGATTTCAATGGTGCTATTATTTATTTCTTCGTTTTTCTCCAGTAACTCCATGCGCTGCTGTTGTTGGTTTAGGGAGGAATTCAGCTCCAGCTTAGCTTCCAACTCCCTTTCCTTCTCCAAATAGGCTTCATCCTGCAAAGCCACATATTGCTTGTAACTTTCCAGTGATTTTTCCAATTGCCCGCGCTTTTCCTCTAATGCAGAAATCTCTTTATAACTCTCACGCTCTACCCGTTTTTCGTTGGTGGATTTAGCCAGATTAAGCGCTGAGGTAAGTGAGGCTTCCGATGCTGGCAGCTGATTTAGGCTGTTGAGCAGTTTGCCCTGTTCCAGATATTCTCTGGCAAGATTTACAGTGTCTTTGCTCAGGTTGTAAATTTCAATGGAACGATTTCTAAGTTTTAACGCCTCTACTTCTCGCTTGTTTTTTGTAAGTATTTCAGCAATCTTATTATTGGCTTTCCCTTCTTCTTCCGGCTTGTTTAGTCGTTTGGCGGTGCTGGCATTACTTCCATAGTAGCTAATGGCCTTCTCATCTTCATTCTGCTCTTTGTACACATCGCCCAGCTTGTCGTTTACAATAAGGTCCTTTTCGGGCGATTCCACCACTTCAGCATCATCCGCAACCTCTAACAGGTTTTGCACGGAAAGGTCATACTTTTTCTGCTTGGCGTAAATCGCAGACATGGCCAACCTCACTTCCTCGGCCTCGTTTAACGTTGCCTTCTTAGAATCTTTGGTGCTACTACTTACTGGAGCCCCTTCACTTTGGGTTCTTTCAACCTTTAACTTTGAAGAGCGGGCTACAGGCGCATCCCATTCCTTTAAAAAGGCTTGATAGTTGGCAAGGGCATTTGGGTAATCCTCGGCTTCATCATAGGCTTTACCCGATAATTTTAGCAGCTCCAGCGTTTTGCTGCGGTTTCCCGTTTTCCTGAAAAGGGATAAGGCTTTTTGGTAGTTGGCTGCCGCCAGATCGGGTTGTTTAAGGTGAGCATTTATATCACCAAGCAGCTGGTAACTTTCGCCCTGAGCGGGAATGTTGTTTTGCTTTAAAGCAGCAAGCAGGGCTTCTTCAATCAGGTCAAGTGCCTGGCGTGTTTCTTTTTTATAAATGCCGCGCGCCTTGTTAAGCAGGGCGTATGGGTCTTTGGCAGGAGATTGCTGCCGGGTATAGCTCTGGGGTAAAGCCTCCATACTCCCTTTGGCAGGGAAGAGGGCGATGCAAAGAATAAATAGGGAAAGCAATGTTTTCATCGCAGCTAATCTACTCATATTACTTGGCTCACAATAAGCTGCACCCGCGGTTTCAGGGCTTTTTGAGGATTAAAAGGTGGTGGTTTAAAATGCTTTACGGAATGGCTAATTCGGTTCACCAACTCAAACGGCAGGTTCATCAAGTCTTGAAATTTTGGCTGTTTTATCCCTGTAAATTAGCTCAGAATCAATACACTAAAATATCATGTTTATCTATCGAAAATTCAAAAACCTATTCAGCTTTACGCTGATTTTTGCCCTGTTTAACCTTGTGGCCTGTGAGGCCGATGTAACTGCTCAGCAACAAGTGTTGGTTGAGGAGATTCCAGACCCAACCCCTCCCGTACAGCGTTCTATAAAGCTGGCGCTGATACTGGATACCAGCAACAGTATGGATGGATTAATTGATCAGGCGAAAGCCCAACTTTGGAATATTGTAAACGAATTGGCGATTGCCAAATGCGATGGGGTAAAGTCTAATCTGCAAATTGCCTTGTATCAATATGGTAATGATAACCTGCCAGCCAGTGAAGGCTACATACAACTGGTGGCGCCACTTACGGAGGATTTAGACGAAATATCAGCTAGTCTGTTTGCATTGCGTACCCGTGGCGGCAATGAGTTTTGCGGTCAGGCTATTCAAACATCATTAAACCAACTGGACTGGGATGTGCGCCCTGAGGATTATAAAGTGATTTTTATTGCGGGCAACGAGCCTTTCAGTCAGGGAACAGTGCCTTATAGCGAGGTATGCCGCACGGCAAAATCTAAAGGCATTATTGTAAATACCATCCATTGTGGAGATTTTGAAACCGGCATCCGCGAAAGCTGGAAGGATGGAGCCGTACTGGCTGGTGGTAAGTATATGGCTATTGATCAGAATTCAAAAACGGAATACATTCCATCACCATATGATGACCAGATTGCAGACTTGAACACCAAAATGAATAAGACTTATGTGCAGTACGGAAAGGAGGGAAGAGTAAAAATGGAAAACATGCGGGAGCAGGATGATAACTCGGCTGAGTATGGAAAAGTAAACAGCATTAAGCGCGCTGTAACCAAAAGCAGCCATGTGTATAAAAGTGAAAGCTGGGACTTGGTGGAAGCCAATAAGGCTTCAGATTTTGAAATGGAAAAGGTAGAGGAGCAATACTTGCCAGAAGAAATGAAAACCATGACTATTGAAGAGCGTAAGGCGTATGTGGAGCAGAAAACCGTTGAGCGCGAAAAAATCAAACTGGAAATTCAGGAGTTGAATAAAAAGCGGGAATTACACGTTGCAAAAGTTAAAAAGGAAAAAGGGGAGAAGAACACTTTGGATGAAGCCATTGTGGGTGCCATCCGCGATCAGGCGAAGGCCAACAGGTTTGTTTTCCCTGAGGGGTAACTAGAGATTAACCGATTTTCCCTGTGGAGCCTTCCGGTAACGGAGGGCTTTTTTTAAACCAAACTGTCAGCCTGAATACTTCGGCAGGCTCTGCACAGGCTATAGTCGAAGGCCGCTCCATTAAAGAAAAGGCAGAAGGTGTAGGAAGTGTTTCGACTAAAGCTTGTCCTGAGTTTATCGAAGGGCTAAACATGACAGGCTATGGTTATTAATTTGAAACTGAGACTCAAAGTAACATAGTAATAGTATCGTTTAATGTCACATTAGGCGGAGTCGAAATGTCCACCCCCGCCTTTCAGGCACCCCCGCCAGCGGGGGATAGGAACGCCTTGTTAAACAGGTTTGGTTGAAGTGAAAATTCTATGCACTAACACCTAAATAGTTAGAAGAAAAAAACTTACTTTTGCCGTCCTTTTTAAAAGGAATACGTAATTATTTAATACTTAAATCTTTAACAGATGAATCAGTACGAAGCCGTTTTCATCATGAATCCCGTCTTATCTGCAGAGCAGGTAAGGGAAACGGTCGACAAATTCAAAGGCCTTATCGAAACCAAAGAAGGTAAGGTGTTGCA
>CAXBJE010000216.1:0-5984 GCA_963975525.1 uncultured Owenweeksia sp.
CTCAATAGTTACCTTATTTCCATCTATCTGTATTTCCACATCCTCCTTCTTCTTCTGATCATCAGGCTGTGCAAATACCGGGGCTGCCATCAGGCTAAAGCCCACACTTAACATTATTAACTTTTTCATTTTAGTGTTTTTGAAATTCTACTTAGTTTCAATTGTCCTCTTTCTTCCTCTACATTACTATTTTGAACTTGGTGGGGCAGGCGGCGCCGGTGGCGGAGGTGGCGCAGTGCCCTCATTATTTTCCGCATGTTTTTCCATCTCTTTGGCCCAGGCCTCCATTCTCTTTGCAAATGCCTCTCCCCATTCTTCCATTTCTCTTCCCATGGCTTCCAGCTCGGGGCCATTTTCCTCAGCCCATTTTTCCATCTTCTTGCCAAAGGCTTCCATTTGCTTTTCAAACTCTTCGGCTTCCTTCTCCATGGTTCTCTCCATTTCAGCCATTTGCTCTTTGGTCAACTTCTCGCCTTTTGCAGAGTAGTCCTCCACCTTTTTTCCCAGTTCTTCTAAAAACCTTTCGGTAGATTTCTCCATTTCCTCAAGGTTCTTTTCCAACTCCGTTTGAAAATCTCCGGCTTCTTTAGTCTCCTGTGCAAAGGCGCCAAAACTTATGGCTGCCACTATTGCGGTTGCTAATATCCTTTTCATAGTTGTGGTTTAATTGTTAAAAAATCTTCCTAAATCAATTTCCAGTTGTGGTTTCTTTTCGGGTTTCGGAAGTTCTAATGGTCTTCCGGCTAAAAGGTTTTCAAACTGGTTATTGGCGTAGGCATATACTTTTTCTTTAAAGCCCGGCTTGTCTTCTTCCGCTATTGACTCTGCTCGGTTACCTTCTGCATAAAAAGCAGGTGTAGTGGCCGGCTTAAGTTTTAGTTTCACTTTTACAGGAGTTAGCTTATTGGCAGCTATCCGTCCTGCATCCAACACCACACTATTATCAGGAGTCCAGGCATCATTACTTACCAACATACTTTCATCTACTAATTCAGGAGCGGCATCGCCTTTTACATAAATAGATTTGCTCTTTACAGGTTGGGTCATTATCGGGATTACCTTGTCTTGCTTTTTAACCTTTTCAGCAGGAGCGGCTTTTTCCTCTTTTTCGGTTTCCTTTTTAGTAGCCTCATTTCCTTTATCCTGCTTATTGGTAGCCGTTCCTGTAGGGTCATCTGTTACTACTGGCTGGGTAAAAGTTATGTCTTCCAGTTTATCTCCTTCACCAATTTTAAAATCATTGTTTTGATAAAAAACCCAGGTGCGAAGCCCCAAAAAGATGGTAATCATAGCCGCACGAAGCAGTAACCACACTCCGGCCTTCCGGTTGCTTTTGGTTTGTACACCGGCTTCAATTTTATCCCAAACTGAAGCTGATGGAAGTATTTCATGGCCTTCAAGCCCTTCTTTAAAATACTCGTCTAAGGGATTCTTCTCCTTCATTGCTCCTTGTATAAAAGTTCATTCTGTCCTAATCGTTCCTGCAAATGCCTACGGGCCTTACTTAACTGAGATTTTGAAGTATTCTCCGAAATCCCCAGCATTTCACCAATCTCCTTATGAGTGTAGCCCTCAATCCCATAAAGGTTAAATACCGTTCTGTACCCCAGTGGAAGCTCTGCTACCATGGCCAGTAAATGGTCGGCATCCATCTTATCTGAAAACCCGGTGTGGCTAAGCTGGCTATGGTTTTCATGCTCAATCTCTACAAAAAGGTTTTTTTGGTAGCGGATGTAATTCAGTGCTTCATTCACCATTATCCTTCGTATCCATCCGCCCAAAGCGCCCTCGCCACTGTATTGGTCTATTTTAGTAAATACCTTTATAAATGCATTTGAAAGAACTTCCTCGGCATCCTCCAAACTACGCACATACCTCCTGCACACACTTAGCATTTGCGGTGCATATTTTTCGTAAAGTTCGCGCTGGGCTTTGCCATCACCTTTGCGGCAATTCTTTACTAATCGTTGGTCTGTGCTTGGTAGCTTTATCAGCGTTCCCATGTTTTGGTTAATGCCTTGTTGCCTCTATGACAGGGCAAAAGCAAAGATACGTTGCCCGAAGTGTTAAAATTTTGCAGAATATTTTTTAACACGCTGATTTGCAGATACAAAAAAACCACATCCCGATATAAATCGAAATGTGGTTACAGGGAAATAGGGCCAGTACATCTACAAACCCACATTTGCACCGAAAACGCTTAACACTCCCGTTAAAGGCAAAATTCCCGGCCGATTAGGTACATCGCAAGACCGCCTTTAACAAATTCTCCGGCTATAGCCTTAGACGGGTTAGGAGGAATTGGTTGCCTATAACAGCAAGCCTCTAACTTAATTGCTGCAGAGGCTTGCCACATAGTGAGCGTGAGGAAAACATTCTACTTTAAAATAATCTTATACGTAGAATTTCCGCCTTTAAGTATATAGAGTCCAGGTCTAAAACCACTAATTTCAAGTGATGTTCGCTCTCCGGGAGCAGTTAACACCTTAGCCATTATTTGCCCAGAAGAATTTACAAGCTCAAACTCTACCACCCGAGTGCCATTATTCTCCAAATAAAGGTGATCCCAGGCGGGGTTTGGATATACTTCAAGAAATGTAGGTAGGCTATTTTCCTGCAAAGAAATGGTCTTTACTACCGCTGTTTTAGCATGATTGGTATGAACGGGAGGTTGATAATCAAAATAGATTTCGGCATCGTTATCAATTGTATCACCCACTCCAAGTGATGGATTTAAGCCTGCCGAAAACCTAATAAAACCCTGACTACCGCTAAAATCTGCACCGCTGTCGGGGAGCATTATGTTTTCAAACTCCCAAATAAGCACATTGCCGACAACCGAAAAATTGTAGGGGTGACTAGCTGAATTAATCACAATTTTTGTGGTAGGAAGAGTTAGGTCAAGTGTATCAACAACGGTAACTTTTACAGCTGTATCATTTCCAGTGTTTTGAAATCTGATATGATAATCAACATTTTTAGTCCCCAACTCCACTTTTGTTGCACTGGCCCTTTTGTCATTGGGGTCATAAGCGGTAATAACTCTTTGAACCAGAGTATCCGAATTGTCATTGATGTCGAAATCGCCTGTAACATTTAAAAGGTTGGCATACCAAACCAGCGTGTCTCCCAAAGTATTGTTGCTAGTATTAATCAAGGCATTTATTGAAATCTTATTGGTGCCATAGGGAAATAAGTTGGTTATAGTATAATACAGGTTTTGCCCCACAATACTATCTGGCGAAGGCTGACTTTGGCCAAACGTTAAAGTAGGAGGTACCTGTACTCTTACTGTAGTGGAGGCCTTTGTTGTGTTACCAGCGTTCCCAACTTTTAGTTGGTAAAAATTAGATATTCCGTAACGTGCTCCAAATCCAATGTTTGCTGTTAGAACAACCTGCATGTCCACAGCCACGCTGCTTGTAAAACCAATATCTTTTTGAGCAAGTTTTGAAGTGCCAACGAATACAGGATTACTGTAGGCACAGCTCTTCACAAGGTTTTTGTGGACGCTATTGAACACATGGCTTGAATCAAGGCTATGACTACCAGATGGAAGTGGAACTGTAAATCTCCCTAAAGACCCTGAACTTACCATTTTACCACTCCATGATAAGCCCAAATACGGAATCAGAGGTTCACTGCTACTTTTGACACAGTTCTTATCAAGATCAAGAAAAGTGTACCCTGCCAGGACTGGTAAACTAGCCACGCTTCTGAATACATGATTGTATTCAAACCCGTAAAGGCTGTCAACTCGATGAGAAACTAAATAGCGTGCCCCATTAAATACTTCTATATCATCAACGCCTAGTGGACCACCATGCTCGGAAGATAAATTTGTTCCATCAAACTTGGTAATGGTATTTGTGTAACCAAAAATGGTATCTCCAACAAGGTACCCATCACCATTATATTCGATGAATTTGTTGAACCTATGGTTAATCTTCCCTACAAAAAACAAAGTATCCCGATCTACCTCAAAAAGCGTTGACCGCTTACCAGCGGCTCCCTTTTCTACAGCATACAGAGTTGACTGATAGCTAAAAATATTGAAATCATTCCCGACTGAAGATGTTCCTTGTCTAAAATGAGCCGCTATAATCCACTCATTTAGCCCTTGGTCATATTTTCTAACTCCCGTCAAAACTCCTTGTTGCTCAGATATTCCTGCGAAAATATCTCCAGCATGTCTCGTTATATTATTAAGCCCCGTTATGGAAGGTCCGTTAAATTGACCAAACCCCTGAAAGCTGCTGCCATCAAATCTAATCAGCCAATCACCAATGAAGTTTGCACTAAAGGCCCCTCCTACTAAAATATCTCCTTGTAAAGTATCAAGGTAATATGCCGACCCCGAATAATTGGGTATTACAAATGAGGACCAGGCGCTCCCATCAAACCTAAACAATGCTCTTCCAGCAGTGAGGTTATTTGTACCTATCACATAAATTGAAGAACCCTTAACCAAAATATCATCAGCCAAAAAATCATTTGAGGGAACGGAAGGAAGGCGAGACCAGGATAGACCATTCCACTTTTCAATAGTCACTTGGAAACCACTAGCTGTGGTTCTATTATGTGCCACATAAATTGATGACCCATCGGTAGTTGAGGAAATCTTTCGTTGAAGCCCCTTTTGGTAACCAAGGCCATTTCCCACTGTATTCCACACCTGACCAGAGCAAGGGTTGACAACTGTCATTATTGCTCCGATAATTAAACTGCTGATTAGGTTTTTCATAGCTCGTGGTTTAAATCTCATTTTATTTCAATATCACAATTCCCGTAAGGCTCAGTGAAAAATCCTGCGGTTTCCACGAAACCGATTCATCACTGATAAAGTCTTGATAGGATTTGCGGTAAGCCGGCTCAAGGGCCAGGTAAAAGTTTTCGGTTAGTTTATACCTCAGCCCCAACCTTAGTTGGTATGAGTTTGTGGTTTTGTTGAAGAAGCTCTCTTCACTTTTTTTCAACTCCAGCGTAGTTGGATTAATACCATACCCAGACTGATTTACCAAAAAACTAATGTTGTTTATCACTTCTCCTGTTAAGGTCCACTTAAGCCCCATGGGCTTTTCGTAATACAGGCTCAAGGGTATGTTTAAGAAAGCGTACATGTTTGAACTTGACTCAGTTCGTTGCTCCGGCTGACTGGTGGATATGTAGGCCAAAATATTCCCGCTTGCTGAATCAATTACCGGTATTTCATTAACCTCAAAATCATAATTGTTTTGAGTTACAACTTCACGATAGGTAAAGCCGGTGCTAATTCTTAAATTCTTATAAATCCTATACCTAAGCTCAAAACCAGCATCTAAACCCCAACCAGGTTTAACAGCATTATCTATTGCCTGTGCAAACTCTTTATGCGTTTGTGATTCCGGATTGTGATATTCCAAAGAAGGTAAATTATACGTTGGTGCCATGAAAAAACGCAGCTCTAGGTTAGTCGCTTTTTGTGTTACTGATTTGGCCTCATAGACCTTAAGCGTTCTTGAGTCTATTTGTAACTCGCTTAATAGTTTTTCTTGCTCCAAACGCGGTAAAACAGCGTAGTTAAGGCTCAAAAGACTTTCCGCTTCTCCTTGTCCTGGTTGCAGCTCAAAATTCTCCTTTTGCAGGTTTTGAGGTTGTGTCGCCTTCCTGAGTGCATCAACCCGAGCATCAGATTTCACAGTATTATTTGAAACTACCTCTGCAGAGGCTCTATCACTCTTCTTTCTTTCCAACTCATCGATAACTCCTTTGGGTGTAGTTGCGGAGGGGTCGTTATAATTCTGGGTTTGGTTTTGAGATTTATTGGTTCCCGATTCAATTTCCCAGGAAGCCGAGGTTGATTGTTCTCCCGAAAACTCCATTTCCTGGTTTGATGCTACACGGGGTTTGTAGTAGTCCTTATCAGCTTTCCAAAAGTCCGCGTAGAGACCCAAGATGCCAATAGAAAGAAGTAACGTGCCCAGAAACCAAAACCAACCGGCCTT
>CAXBJE010000217.1:0-5975 GCA_963975525.1 uncultured Owenweeksia sp.
TGAACTTAATGTAGAGGAACAATGCATCAATGTGATTAAAACCGCAGCGGTGCAAAAGGCCTATGTAAAATCAGGTTTCCCAATGGTGTATGGTTGGGTATTCGATATTGGCACAGGTAAGCTAATCGACCTCGAAATAGACTTTGCTCACAAGCTAAAAGATATACAGGCTATTTATAATTTGGGTGTATAGATACCTATTCTGATGTAAATCGGTTTTTACTTTTTAATATTTATTGGTCGGGCTTTTGGGTTATAAATGTCATGATCCACTTGCCCCACGGCTCCTTCTACGGTTCCACGTTCTGAGCGTTGCCAAAAAAGCCATTCCTTTTCTTTCCAGGCGTTGGGCACTTTAGGTGTATCCACTCCATATTCAGCTACCCAAAGGTCATACTCACCAAATGAGGGATGATCTAAATATTGATTTCCAAATGCCGGACTGGTATAGATAACTGGCTTTACACCCAATTTTTCCTCCACAACCTGTAACCATTTCAGCACATCTTTTTGGTAGTTTTCTGTTTTCACGGAAGCCTTCATTCCTCCTTGCTCCAAGTCAAGTACCGGGGGTAGGTCATCCGGAGTATAATCAGCAACGGAAACAAAGTGTAAAGCTTGTTTTTGAGGATCATCTCCCGCCACATAAAAGTGATAGGCTCCGTGAGTAAAGTCAAATGAATGCGCATCCATTCGGTTTTTTTTATACTCGGGGTCAACGTACGTCATGCCTTGTGTGGCTTTATCATAGGCATATTTTATATTGGCATCTTTAATTTTTTGCCAGTCTATTTTCCCCTGAAAGTGGGAAACATCAATCCCTAAAACCGGGCCGGTTTGCTCTACAAGTGAAGGCTCTTCCGGTGCTGGGGTTTCAGTTGCAACTGAATCAGTAGCTTCTTTTTCGATGTTATTTTCTTCGCTCGGTTTGTTGTTACAAGCCATAAATGCGGTGGCGGCAAGTATTAAAATCAGCTTTTTCATTGGGTAGTGATTTATTGGTTTTTATTGTTTACTGCGGTATTGATTTCTGAAGGTTTAACGGAGCTGGTGCGGAATACCTGTTTAAGAATTTGTGCAAATACAAACCAAAACAAGAGGGGCATCAGTACAAACACAATTATGATGTTTATAATCATATTAATCGCCAGTTGCACGCTGTGTTTTCCGGCAAATCGGAGCACGTCCATAATGTCTTGTCCAATTTTGTCAATATCATCAGTTAGTTTGTTTTTATCCTTAATAAAGGTATCCTCCACCTTATCTACCAAGGTGAGTTTACCATTGTGGGTGGCCATCTGCGTAGCTTTTAAGCTATCAAGTTTAGCTTGATGTTTAAGGTGTTTTACCTGTAAAGAATCTTTTGTGGATTGCAGGTGCTGCTGTAAATCTGCTCCCAGGCTAAAGTGTGCCTCCTCAACAGTGGCCTCCATTAATTTGGTGTAAAGGTTTAGTCCGGGGCTTATCATAAGCACAAGTAAAAGCAGCGGCACAGCATAAGATCGTGTTTTGGCAAAGAACAACCCCAGAAACAGGATTACTGAAATCCACTTTAGCACTAAGGATTTGCTTAAGGCAAGCAGGGTAACCTGCAGGCCGATCATCAAACTGCCGGCCTCCAGGTAGTTTAGTAGTTTGTCAAAGTCGTTTTGATAATGTGTGGCCCACCCTTTAAGTACCGGTATACTTTCGGTTAAGGGAAGTACTAGTGTTTCTATTTCAGCTACCACTACAGTGGTTGCCACAATTTCTTTAGCAGCTTTGGACTGAAACTGGAAGGCGTCTTCAAAAAAAACGTTTTGAAACGATGCAATAATCAGAATGGCGAATAGTAAAGCCGGTAAAAACTTTTTGAGAATGGTTTGCATTATTGGGTTGGTTGGGATTGTGAAGGTAAGATTTCAAGATTTATTTTTTACCTCCTGCGGTTATTGGCACAAAAAAACCAGCCTGAATTTCAGGCCGGCTATACATTTGTTGGATGGTTGAAATTTATCTTGCCAGATATCCGCCATCAATCGCGTAATAACTCCCACACACAAAAGAGGCCTTTTCACTTGCCAGCCATAGCACCAGCTCGGCTACTTCTTCGGGTTTACCCAAACGGCCAATGGGGTGTAAAGCGGCTATTTGATCTAGCTGTTCCTGAGGTAAATTATTAGATAAAAGTGGAGTGTTAATAAAGCCCGGGCCCACAGCATTTACCCGAATGCCTTTGGCCGAATATTCTAGCGCTGCATTTTTTGTAAGTCCAACCACAGCATGTTTGGCGGCTACATAAGCACAGCTGTAGTCAAAGCCAACCTGCCCAAGTATAGAGGCCATATTTATGATGGCTCCTCCACCTGCCTCTAGCATGGCAGGAATCTGTGAGCGCATTCCATAAAAAACTCCCGAAAGGTTTACACCAATAACCTTATCCCAACTCTCTAGTGGGTATTCACCTATTGGAGCCTGAGCGCCTCCAATCCCTGCGTTGTTTACTGCTATGTGTACACCGCCAAATGCTCTTTGAGCTTCGGTAACAACCCGTTGGTTGTCCTCAAAACTTGCTGTGTTTGATTTTACAAAAATGGCTTCGGCACCAGTTTTTAGGATTGCCTTGAGTACCCTGTTTCCACCGTCTTCATCAATATCAGTAACTACAACTTTAGCACCGTTCTCAGCAAAAAGTAACGCTATGCTTTCACCAATGCCCGAACCAGCACCCGTAATTATGGCTGTTTTGTTTTTTAAGAGTTCCATAAGTTTAATTTTAACTATTTAATGAAATATTAGAGGGAAAGTTCTGATCTAAATGAAACTAATCCTATGATAATAATCAGATGAGGTAACCACGAAAAGTTGATAAGAACTAACGGCCGATAAACATTATGGGGCTACTTCAGCGTTAACTTTTCTTAAACAGTATTTCCCGAACTTATTCCCCACTTTTGAAATCCTTAAAAAATGAGAATGAAGACAGTTATTACTATTTGTATATCGGCCCTGCTATTGGCTGGATTTACCACCACAGCTCAAGATTTTCAGGGTGTGGCCACTTATCACACATCCGTTTCATTAAATCAGGATGATTTTAAGATAGACAGCAATGTGGCTAGTGCGGAACAGCAGACAGCCATTTTTAAGATGTTGGCACCCATGCTTAAAAAAGAGTATAACCTCACCTTTTCTAAAACAGAATCTATTTATAAAGAGGTAGAAAAACTGGAGCAAAACAGCATGCCCTTCCAGGGGATGCTTGATAATTTTATGGGTGAAGGAGGTATTTTCTACAAAAACATTAAGGCAGAAGAAAGCCTAAAGCAAACGGAGTTTTTCGGAAAAGTATTCCTGATAACAGACACTTTGGATAAGTTGGAGTGGAAGCTGGGCAAGGAATCTAAGGTAATTGGTAGTTATACCTGTTACAAAGCCACGGCCGAAAAAAAGGTAATTGAAATGAATATTGAAACCTCCGCGGAATCGGATGATGTGAAACAGGATACGGTTCAAACCACCATTACCGTTACTGCCTGGTACACTCCAATGATTCCCGTAAGTCAGGGCCCTGGTAAGTATTTTGGCCTGCCCGGACTTATTATGGAAGTAAGCGATGGACGCCAAACCATATTATGTAGTAAGGTGGTTTTAAATCCTGAAAATAAGGTAAGTATTGATAAGCCAAAGGATGGTAAAGTGGTAACCGAAAAGGAATATCAGGAAACGGTACGAAAGAAGATGAAGGAATTTCAGGAGATGTATGGTGGAGGGCAACAAAACCAGTCGGGTGGCAACAGCAGCATCAAAATTCAAATTCCAAATTAAGCTACTCTCAACTCATTTTTCATGACTAAAGGCTACCTCCTTATTTCCATTTTTCTATTTAGTGGCTTTTTTGCCTTTGGGCAGAAGGTTAAGATAGAGGGCACCGTAAAGGATACTTCTGGCGCACCCCTGGAAATGGCTAATGTAATAGCCCTTAGCGCTGCCGATACCTCCATGTTGAGCTATGCTTTTACGGATGCTGAAGGCCGATATCGGATTACCGTTGACCAAAACTCCGGCTATTTTTTAAGGATTAGTTATCTCGGATTTGAGCAGCAGGAACTATCAATAAAACTAAAGGAGGGTGAGGACAGAGTAGTGCGAAACGTGGTTTTAAGGGCGCTTAGTGTTCAGCTGCAGGAAGCGCAGGTGGTGGAGAATATTCCAATTATGATTTCGGGAGACACCATTAGTTATCAGGCAGATGCCTTTACCACGGGTCGTGAACGTAAACTGGAAGATGTGCTGAGTGAATTACCCGGCTTTGAAGTAGATGATAATGGCGAGGTGAAAGTGCAGGGTAAAAAGGTGGAAAAGGTAATGGTAGAAGGCCGAGACTTTTTTGATGGTGACACCAAGCTGGCTACTAAAAACATTCCCGCAGACGCGGTGGATAAGGTGCAGGTACTGCGCAATTACAACGAGGTTACCCCTATGCAGGGGCTTGATGGTGAAGACAGAATAGCATTGAACATAAAATTAAAAGAAGGAAAAAAGAACATCGTATTCGGTGATATTTCGGCCGAAGGTGGGCTTGATGAACGCTACCTGCTCCACCCCAACATCTTTTTTTACTCCCCAAAAGTGAGCATCAATTTTATTGGGGATATGAATAACATTGGGAAACCAGCTTTTACCTCACAAGATTATTTCCGCTTTAGCGGAGGCTTTAAAAACCTTACGGCACGTGGCGGCACCAACTTTCAGTTTGGTGGAAACAATTTGGGTTTAACCACACAAAACAACCAGGCCAGGGAAATCACTTCCAAGTTTGGAGCGGCTAACTTTGGCTTTAACCCTTCCAAAAAGTGGACGGTGAACGGTTTCTTTATTGCCAATCAATCGCAAACACTTTCATCCTCATTAACCAGTCGCCAGTATTTGGTGGATACTTTGGATTTTTCCGAAACTCTGGAAACTGATGGCGTTCAGGAGAATAAATCAGGCATCTTTAAATTCAACACTACCTACACACCCAGTAAAAAAGTACATGTGGGTTATAAGCTGTTTTCCAAAATTTCAGAGTCTGAAAACTCCAATTCTCAATTATCTCAATCGGATATAAGTGTTATTAACCTCCAGAATGATATTGAAACCAATACAGCTCAAACCCCGTATGAGATAAAGCAAAACCTGGATGCTTATTATGATATCAACGACCGTAATTTGGTTTCACTTGAGGTTCAACATCTTTATGATTATAAAGACCCGGACTATCTTCAGCGTACTACATTGCCTCCCTTTTTTACGGTAATTCCTTTACAGGACACAATGGCCGCAGAATTCAAGCTCAATCAGCTAAAGGAAATCACAACCAATAAACTGGATGCTACGCTTAACCATTACCTTATTTTTAATAATACCAACCACATCAATTTTACCCTTGGCGGGAGCTACACGAGTCAGCAGTACACATCTTCTATAAGCGAAATATTGGCGGATGACCAGGTAATTTTGTTGGGGGGAGACAGCCTTAATAACGATGTGGATTTTAGTTTAAGCGATATTTATGCGGCAGTGCATTATCGCTGGAAACTTGGGAAGTTTGAATTGAACCCAGGACTTAATTATCACATTTACAACATTTCGGATGTACAGCCAACGGGGAGCAATAACGAAAGCCGCCAGTTTCTTCTACCTGATTTTTTAATCAAGTTTAACTTGAAGAAAACAGAGCGACTGCAGTTGGACTATAAAATGCAGGCGCAGTTTACGGATGTGAATAATGTATTGAATGGGTATGTAATTGCCAGTTATAACTCTCTTTTCAGGGGAAATCCGCAAATCCAAAATGGGTTGTCGCACAACATCACACTTTCGTACTACAACATAAACCTCTATAATTTTTCTAACCTTTTTGCCGGAGCCAACTATAGCCGCAGGATTGATGACATTACTCAAGTTACACAGTTTCAGGGTTTAGATCGAATTAACAGTCCCATTAATGT
>CAXBJE010000218.1:0-5971 GCA_963975525.1 uncultured Owenweeksia sp.
CCTACCTGTATAGCACTTTCAATTATGCCGCTTTCGCGGATGGCTTGTATGCCCTCATTATAGATTTGCTTTTTCTCAGCTGAGGTCTTACCCTCCCATTCGGCTTTTGCGGCATCAAGTCTTTGTTTTAATACAGATTCTTTTTTTACCTCTGCGCTGGGGTTTTGTTGACCGATGCAATTGATGCTAAGTAAGAATGTAGAGAGGATGATTAGATTGGAAATTGAATTGGTCATAGGTTATGGTTTTGTGGCAATTGGTTGATTACCAAGGTTAAGTTACTAGCGATTATTAAAGGTAAACAAAAACCGTAAAGAGTTGGGTTTTAAAATACAGATGTAAATTAGCCTGATTATGCTACGTTTTATAAACAGGAAGATTAATCAGCAATGTTGATTGACCTCAAAATCCTTAAGCAAGTCCTCGCTAATGAATGTAAACATTAACCCAGAGCCAATTTCTGCTCCTCCAGTTCTTTACACTGATCGGCTGATACTTAAACCGGTAGTGACAGAACTTAGGGAGTTTGTTTTTAAAACCCTGTGCGACCCCGAAGTGAGACACACCATGAAAATGCCTGTTTTAAATGAACCAGGAAAACAGGATAGGTGGTGGAAGAAATTTGAGGAATGGAGAAAGGAAGGACGTGCAGTGCAATGGTGTGCCTTTAATAAGGAGAATGAGCAGTATGTTGGGCTTTTTACCATTAAGGAGATTGATCAGAAAAATAGCCGAGGCGAGTTAGGATACTCTATCATGAGGCATTTATGGAGAAGCGGATATGGTATTGAAGGCTCTAAGGTGGTTGTGGATTTTGCTTTCAGGCAAGTTGGTTTTCATACCATGTTTGCCATGATATTGCCTTACAATGAGCCATCTCAGCGCATTGTAAAGCGACTAGGCTTTGAACAGGAAGCTCATCTCAGGCAAATTCATTATTACCAAAATTCGTACTACGATGTATTGCAGTTTAGCATGATAAATCCGTCTCATTTGCAGTAGTTGCCTCGTGCCCCTCTTGTTTCGTTGCAATTTGGTACCATAATTATTTACCTTAGTGCACCCTTCTGCACTGAGCTTCATTTAAATTTTATGCTATGAAAAAAGTACTACTCCTCACAACCTTATTGTGTGGCACACTTGGGTTTTCCCAAATTTCATCACCACCAAGTGGTGGTAATCAAAAGTCGGCTGTAACCCAGTATATGGGTTTAGTATCGGTTACAATCACCTATAATTCTCCTGATGTTACCGGGCCTGGTGGGCAGGATAGAGCCGGAAAAATATGGGGGCAGCTGGTGCCTTATGGTTTAACAAATTTGCAATTTGGCCAAAGCACTGACGAAAACCCATCTCCATGGCGTGCCGGGGCAAATGAGAACACCACTATTCAGTTTTCGCATGATGTTAGTATAGAGGGTAAGCCTTTAAAGGCAGGAACTTATGGCTTGCATATGATACCCGGTGAAACCGAATGGACCGTCATATTTTCAAACAATAGTTCCTCTTGGGGAAGTTATTTCTACAATCCTGAAGAGGATGCTTTGCGGGTAAAAGTAACACCTGCTGCAAATGAGTATAATGAATATCTCACCTACGAGTTTGATGAGCGAAAGCAGGATCAATGCTTAGTATCCATGGAATGGGAAAATTTAAAGGTGCCTTTTAAGATTTCGGTTCCAAACCTAAATGAATTGTATGTTCAACAAATAGAGGAGGAGTTACGCGGTTCCGCTGGATTTAATTATCAGAACCTGGTAACAGCCGCAAACTTTGCTGTTAGCAATAATGTGGCTCTCGATAAGGCCGAGCAATGGGCCAATGCTGCCGTTAGCGCTCCTTTTGTTGGGCAGGAAAACTATACCACCCTTTCCACGCAGGCTACTGTTTTATTGGCACTTGGCAAAACTGACGAAGCAAAAGCCGCAATGAAGAAAGCCATTTTTCATCCTACCGCCAATGTTTTTCAAATTCACCAAACGGGTAGGGCACTTATAGCTCAGGATAAGGACGATTTTGCCCTTCAGGTTTTTAAGTGGAATGCTGAAAGATTTCCTAAAACATGGCCTATAAATGTAGGATTGGCAAGGGGTTATTCTGCAAATGGAGATTATTCCAAAGCATTGAAACATGCGGAAATGGCTCTTAAAGTTGCTCCAGATAAATTAAATCAGGATAGCTTACAAGCCGCCATTGAAAAATTGAAGAATAAGGAAGATATTAATTGAAACGACTAAGCTATTAGTCGTCCGAAACTTTATTAAAGGTCACCGTAAAAGTAGATCCCTCATTTACTATGCTGGTGGCCTTTATTTCTCCCCCCTGGGCCATAACCTGGGCCCGGGTCATAAATAGACCAACACCTTTTGAATCCTTGTTTCTGTGAAAGGTTTTATGGAGTCCGAATAGTTTTCGTTCCTGACGTTTCATATCTATACCAAGCCCGTTATCGGTTACCGATAGATGTACCTCACCATTTTCTGTTTTCCAGGATTTTAACTGAATTTTTGGGATGCGTTTTTCAGACCTATACTTTAGGCTGTTGGACACAAGGTTGAGGATGATGCTTTCGAGATAGGGCCGGTTGTAACAAACAGTTGGGGCCCCATCAAATTGAAATTCAATTACTGCTCCCGATTCAATAATTTCTCCTGCCAACATTTCACAAATCTTAGTGGCGGTTTGCTCAAATTGTATTTCAACTCTTTTAACCTCTGGGTTTTGAGTAATCTTTAAAGAGTCTACCAGGTCATTTAATGTATCAGACAGGTGGTGTATTACCGTCTGAAACTTTTGAAATAGCCCTTCTTTTTGAGTCTGGTCTTTTAGAGTTTGATGCATCGATAGTAAAGAGCTAAGGTTACTAATCGGTGCGCGTAAATTGTGTGATGTGATTTGCGCGAAATCGGCAAGCTGCTTGTTTTGAATTTGCAGCTTTTTGGTTAAGGCTTTTTGTTCTGCCTCTGCCTTTTTTCTCTGGGTGATATCCTCAATCTGGGAGACAAAATGTACGGGAGATCCATCCGGTTTCTTAACTAAAGAAACGCTTAAAAGCACCCAAATAATTTGCCCATCCTTATGGAAGTATCTCTTTTCCATTTGATAGGTTTCCAGCTCACCAGCCAGGACTGCTGTCAGGTATTTTAAGTCCAGATCAAGGTCGTCCGGATGAGTAATATCCTGAAATGTGGTGGTTAGAAGTTGCTCCTCAGAATAGCCAACAAGGTCGCAAAGGCTTCGGTTAACCTTTAGCCAATGTCCTTCTGTTGAAACCAGTGCCATGCCAATAGCCGAAAACTCAAAGGCACCTTTAAACCGGGTTTCACTAATTTTTAGTTTGTTTTCTATTTCCTTTTGACTGGTAATGTCAATATGACTACCAACCATCCTAAGCGGGGCATTATCGATTGACCACTCTATAACGCTGCCCGTATAAAGAATCCAGATTGTTTTACCATTTTTATGTCGGAAGCGTATTTCGCCTCGGTATGGAATGGCACCATGCGATGAAAAATGCTGTTCGAGGTTTTCAAGAATTTTGACCATATCCTCTTTGCAGATTAGGTCTTGCCAGCTTTCGGTGGAGTTTTCCATTTCGGAATCACCGTAGCCCAGCATGGCTTTAAAGGTAGGGCTCAGATATTCTGTGTTATCTACAATGTTCCAATCCCAATATCCGGCAAGAGCGTCATCCAGAATTGTCTGGTAAATTTTGGTATCCCTAATCGGATTTGTCTGGTGTGGTTTAAGCACAGTTTATTCAGTAAGAAAATCAGAAAAAAAATTAATGTAAATCTAACTTAATTACTGCAAGATTGTTGTAAAAATAGATGGGGAAATACGGTGTGAATAAGGGTTGTAGGGTAATTGCCACATGATTTTACTATGCTATTATTTCTATAAAACAACATAACTTCCTAGCTTGTAGGGGCGTCATTATCTAGATTAACATATTTAGGATGAAAAACGTGATGAGTTGATGACAAAAAAAAGATAGCCAAATTGATATGAATGGCTGAAACTGTAAAGTTCAGTAGCCTGATTACGTGGTTTGTAAACTACTGATTAAAGAAGGAGGCAAAAGGCATGTTTAAAAACCCTTTTTAGTGGATGTTAAAAGGGTTTTGTAGAAAAATATTAGTTCAATCCGAGCAATTGGGTGTTATACTGCTTCGCTATGGTCTGTCATGGTTTCACTAGCAATTCGAGCCAATTCATCAGGAGTGAGTGGCTTAACAAAAAACTGAACCACATTGCCATATTCCTGTCCGCGCTTCATATCAAGATCGCTTGTGGAGGATGTGAGTATGGCTACTTTGTTAGTTAATGATTCCGCTTTCATACGGTCCAAAAATTGCCAACCGTCCATCTCGGGCATGTTTAGGTCTAAAAATATCAAGTCCGGATTCTCCTTTACGATATTGTCAAAAGCCACCAATGGATTGTTGTATTCAACGCTAACGGTGTCAGGTAGTCTTATTTCAATGAATTTTCGCATTATGAAGTTAGAGATGTCCTTATCATCAACGAGCATAATTTTTTTCATTCTATTGTGGTTTGTTGAGTTTGTTAGTTGTTAGCTTGGTAAAATATCAGGGCTTGTCCTTTGTTAAACGGCCACATAATAGCCCAGGTTCATTCCTGCGGTTTCAATAAGCAGGTCTGCTGTAATAGGTTTAATGCAAAAGTTAACCACGTTTTGATAAGATTGCCACTTCCTAAGATCACTGGTGTTACAAGAAGCAGAAAGGATGGCCACTTTAACATGCAACCCATTTTCTTTCATTTTTTCTAAAAATTCCCAGCCGTCCATTATGGGCATATTTAAGTCTAGAAAAATAAGATCAGGGTTTTCGATCTTAATATTATCATATGCTTCTTCAGGGTCAGAATATGCAACCACTTGGCTATTTGGCAAATGAGCCTGGATGGCTTTGCTCATAATAAAGTTTGAAACAGGGGTGTCGTCCACCAGCATTATTTTTTTCATGGAGTAAGTTTTTAAATGTTGTTTGGTGAACTACTATTTTACAGCGATTGGCGCTATAGTATTATCAAAATTGTTTCGATGCCAGTTTTGGTTTTGGCTAAGACTGAAAAGGGTATTGCCAAGGATGTTACCATCCATTGAGAATCCTGTTGTTGTGTGTGAGATCATGTTAGTAGAGTTAGAGTCAATTTACAATCCAGATTAGTTTCCAACAATTAAATATGGAGGCTTCTTTGGAATGATGGCTCGAAAGTATGATGTAAAACACACAAAAACAAATGGTTACGCATTCGTCATCGGTTCTATTTTAATTCAATAAAATAGTATAGCCCTGATTCAGAGAGGGCTGTGTTTTTCTATTTTTTATGAAGAAATGTGGAAAAAAAAATCCAGGAAGCTGGTTTTGTAAGAGGTAATCTACAGGTTTTCAAGAATTTCACTAACGTCTTCGTCAGCAAGTGGTTTTACATAATAGTTTACCACGTTCGAAAATCCATGAGCACGTTTTTGGTCATCACTATTGGGGGAGGCCGTTAATACAACAACTCTTTCAGTCATCCCTTCAGCCTTCATTTTTTCCAAAAACTCCCAGCCGGTAAATTCAGGCATATGAAGGTCCAGAAAAATTAAATCCGGTTTTGTAAATGGTAGTGAGTAAAAAGCATTTTTTGCATCGGTAAACTCTATAACCCGAGTGTCCTTGGAAAAAATGCCAAGATATCTTTTTACAATAAAATTGGAGATTTCTTCATCGTCAATCAGGATTATTGTTTTCATTGATGTCGGTAATTGTTTAGTTGCATTGCCTTAAAACAAGTCAAATGTATTTCATCAATACAGCATAAAAATCATTTTTAGACTAATAGCCGTATTCAATCGATGAAAAATATATAAGTAAACTGTATCAAGACTTTTTTTGAGGGCGTGAAGTTAAAAATTATCCTAATAGGCTTAACGGAATTTGTTCCAGCATGATAATCT
>CAXBJE010000219.1:0-5967 GCA_963975525.1 uncultured Owenweeksia sp.
GTTGATGGCCCACTGGTAGGCGCCCGTAGCATCGTACTTGGCCAAAAATATATCGTCACGGCTATTTGAGGTGAGGTTGGCTACACCGTCACCATGGTCAAAATCGGCTGTGTTCCGAAAATAACCGGTGACCAGCGCATTGCCAATGCCGTCCACCGCTACAGAATAGCCTTTATCAGAGGACGTGCCACCCATATTAATGGCCCATTGGTAGACACCCGTGGCATCGTACTTGGCCAAAAATATATCGATACCTCCATTGGAGATGAGGTTGGCCACACCGGCACTGGGGTCAAAATCGGCTATGCTGCTAAAACTACCGGTCACCAAAGCGTTTCCGCTGCCGTCCACCGCTACAGAATAGCCTACATCAATGGACGTGCCCCCCACGCTGATGGCCCACTGGTAGGCGCCCGTAGCATCGTACTTGGCCAAGAATATTTCGGTAGAAATTCCAGTGGACGTGAGGTTGGCCACACCGGCACCGGGGTCAAAGTCGGCCATGCCGTCAAAACTACCTGTCACCAGCGCGTTGCCGCTGCCGTCCACTGCCACGGAATTGCCTACATCACTGAAAGTGCCCCCAACGTTGATGGCCCACTGGTAGGCGCCCGTGGCATCGTACTTGGCCAAAAATATATCTCTATTGCCATTGGAAGTGAGGTTGGCCACACCGGCTCCGGGATCAAAATCGGTCGTGTTCCTAAAATAACCGTTCACCAGTACATTACCGCTGCCGTCCACCGTTACGGCAGTGCCTACATCACTGGAAGTGCCCCCCATGTTGATGGCCCACTGGTAGGCGCCCGTGGCATCGTACTTGGCCAAGAATATATCTGCGCTGCCATTGGAGGTGAGGTTGGCCACACCGGCACCAGGGTCAAAATCGGCCGTGCCTAAAAACTGACCTGTCACCAGCGCGTTGCCGCTTCCGTCCACTGCCACGGAATTGCCTATATCATTTAAGCCCCCCCCCATACTGACGGCCCACTGGTAGGCACCTGTGGCATCGTACTTGGCCAAAAACATATCCCTGTTGCCATTGGAGGTGAGGTTGGCCATGCCCGCACCCGGATCAAAATCGGCCGTGCCACGAAAATGACCGGTCACATATATATTTCCTGCGACATCGGTGGCCGTAGAGATGCCCTCATTAGGGCTGGTACCGCCAATGCCATTGGCCCACTCGTAATTTTGGGCACTTAGGCCACTACCCATGCCTAGGGCTGCTGTAAGCGCCAAGGCCTGCAGGCCGCGCTTCCATGTGTTCGTTTTTCTGTTTTTAGTATTTGTTGTTTTCATTTTTGTTGCATTTTTAATGGATAAACTTATCCATCATTGGTTAGGTTAAATCGCGGTTAAGGCCTAATTGGAAGGGCTCTTTGCCCAAGGCAATCGGCATTCTTTACAATTACCAACCCAATAGACTCAGGTTGTTGAATTTGAGCATCTTACATTCTAACAAAAATCTCAGCAATGGAATTGATGGCTAAATACTCTCACTATAGGAATATGAAAACTATGAAGTTGAGAATCAATACTAAACTCATCCTGCGACTAGGGTTAACAAACAAAATAGCATTTCCATTACCTACTGCTCACCACCTTTTGGGTACAGGTCTCTGTGCCTGAAGTTACTTTTACCAAGTACATTCCGGATGGAAAGTTATTTTTTCAATCCACTTTTATAATAACCTTAGAATACTTTCCTCCCCAGGTGGACTGTGAATATTTTATTATTCCATAATATTGAATATATCTTCCAAACTATGCCCTCTCCCTTCCAATCCTACCTCACTGAAAAATCAGGCTTAAAGCTAGAAGAGTTTGAGCTACTGACACCATCTGTAAAAACAATGGCTGTGGCAAAAGGTAAGATCCTTTTGAAACCGGGAGAGGTCTGCCAGCATTCCTTTTTTGTAGAGAAGGGCCTCCTCCGCTCTTACACCATTGATGAAGGCGGCAAAGAGCACATTATACAATTTGCAACCGAAGAATGGTTTATCAGTGACCGCAGCAGCGCTTATTTCAATGAGGCTTCGGAGTTTTACATAGAAGCCATTGAAGATTCAGAAGTGGTATTGATAAACCATGATTTTATGGTAAAAGCCGGTGGTCTAAACACTTCCTTTAGGGAGTATAATGAAAGGCTGTTGCAGAATCACATTCGCCATTTGCAAAAACGCATTAATCTATTGCTGGGTGCTACTGCAGAAAAACGCTATCTCGACTTTATTCAGCTTTACCCCGATTTACTGCTCCGTGTGCCCCAATGGATGATTGCCTCTTATTTAGGCATTACCCCCGAAAGCCTAAGCAGGGTTAGGAAAGAGCTGGCAAGGAAGAATTTTAGGAATTAGTCAGTGACAGTGTCCCCCTGAGTATTTCCATAGCGATAGCAAATGGAAAAAGTATTGAAGGATAAACGGCTGCTGGAAACGTAATTTATCTTCACATCCTTCGATACACCCCGAAAGCTTTAGGGACAATCAGGATGACAGAACTTTCAACCTTCAACCTTCAACATTGAACTTTAAGCTTCCCCCCTTCTTAACATACATCAATGCACAGCCATTTTCGGCTCCCTACCTTCGTACTGTAATTAAAAACAAGTGATATGAATACCAAGAACATTGAACATATAATAGCCCCTCCACACCACCATTTTGTAGGTGATGGATTCAGGGTACACAACTTTTTTCCCGGTACTCCTCAAATTGACATGCAGAGGATGAGTCCATTTATATTGATGGATTATAACTCCAAATTTTACTTCCCGCCCACGGATAAACAGCGCGGGGTTGGGGTGCATCCACACCGTGGTTTTGAAACGGTAACCATAGCCTATAAAGGCAAAGTGGCGCATCACGACAGTGCCGGAAATAGCGGGGTAATTGCCGAAGGCGATGTACAGTGGATGACAGCGGCATCAGGAATCCTCCATAAGGAATACCATGAAAAGGAATTCAGCAAAGCCGGTGGAGATTTCCAAATGGTGCAGTTGTGGGTAAACCTTCCCGCCAAGGATAAAATGAGCACCCCAAAATATCAGGGGATTAGCAATGATAATATCAACAAGTTTCAGTTGCCTGATGATGGTGGAACAATAGAAGTAATAGCTGGCCACTACAAGGATGTAAAAGGTTCAGCCTCTACTTTTACTCCGCTTCATCTTCAAAATGCCAGGTTAAATAAAGGTGGAAAAGCCGAGTTTTCATTCCCCGCTAATTACAATACAGGAATACTGGTTTTGGAAGGGGAAGTAAAAGTGAACGGCAATAAAGTTGTTCCACTAAACCACTTTGTGCTATTCAAAAATGAAGGTTCAGACTTTAGTTTGGAAGCTACAGAAGACGCTGTTGTACTTGTACTGAGCGGGGAACCCATTAATGAGCCCATTGCTGCCCAAGGGCCATTTGTAATGAATTATCCCGGTGAGATTCGGCAGGCTATGCTTGATTTTGGAGCGGGTAAATTTGGGTATTTGGAAGAGTAACATATCAATGGAGCTTTTCCAAAGTTTTAAACTTTGGAAAAGCTCCACTTAAAAAAAACCGCCATGAAAATAAAACAAACAGACGACAGCAAACACGGAAGTTTCTCGGCATTGGAGGATGGAAAAGAAGCCGGCCTTATGACCTACACCTGGGCCGGAAAAGAGAAAATGATAATTGATCATACAGAAGTAAATCCTGATTTTTCAGGAAAAGGAGTGGGTAAAAAAATGGTGATGGCGGCTGTGGACTTTGCCCGCGAGCAAAACATTAAAATCCTACCGCTTTGTCCATTTGCCAAGAGTGTAATAATGAAGGATAAGGCCTTACACGATGTTTTGGCTTAAACATATCCGTACAACCAAATTCCATCAGGAAATTTCTCCTTCGGCAAATACCAATTCACAATTGCTTTGAGCGGATAATACCAACCTTACATCAGATTCATTTTCGATCATCACACAATCGCCTTTATTTACTATTTCTGTATTTGCGTTTAAGGATAGCTGAAGTTTTCCTGTAAGGAGATAAAGGAAAAACCACTGGTCTTTATTATCTAACTCCTTTTCTAAAGTGTTACCTTCATTTAACGCCTGACCGGAGATGCTTCCACTAATGCCTGTTTTGGTCATCAGGTTAAAATCAATGCACCTCCCTTTTGAGGTAGTTTTCCAAGCCCCTTCAAATTCATCCACATCAAATTTGTAAAGCTTTTTAGAATGGTGTCCTTCATGATTTAATGTGACCACTCCCTCCAGCACCATTAGCTTACGCGAATAGCCTGGTAATGCGGTGAAATCCGATTGCTCCACTTCAACGCTAGCTGTACTAATCCTAAAATCAAAATCCCGATTTTGGTAATTGGCTGTACCCGGATATATGAAAAGTTCTGTGGTTGTGCCACCAGACCATGTCGTAGTATTAAAGTCTTGGGCTGGGATATGAGTAAAAGGCATAATCTATTTATTATTTGCTACAGCGAATAAAAACAAAAGTGCTGATTCAAGATTTGCTACAAACGAATTAGCAGCGAAAAACCTACTATTAATTTGTTTAAAGTCACCTGCGTCAAGGCTCTCCATAAGGAATACCGTACCTTTATCTACAAACCAACCTTAACCAAAAATGAGTACACGCAGACAAAACACCCTTATCATTACAAAAAGGCTCATAATTCTATCGGGAGCCACACTTCTCATAATTTCACTGGTTTTCGGAAGCTCACTTTATTTTGGTGGAAAACTCATGATGTCGTGGGTTTGCTTGATGTGTGGCATACTTGGGGGATTTGTAAGCATCCAACAGCGGATGAAGGATATCAGTGCCGAGGAACTTGATCTTTTGGCCAAGTCTTGGTTTCAGGCGCTACTCATCCCTATATACGGTGGAATATTCGCCTTAGTGCTCTATCTGTTTTTCATTTCAGAACTACTCACAGGTCAATTTTTTCCTGCCTTTTATTTCCCTAAACCTTCATCACATGGTTTGAATCAACAGTCGTTACAGGATTTTTTAACCAATACCTACCCAAAAACAGGACAGGATTTTGCCAAACTCCTTATCTGGAGTTTTATAGCCGGTTTTTCCGAGCGGTTTGTACCTCAGGTAATTACCAAACTCACCAAAGACGTTCATCCTGAAGAGGAGCCCCAGTAAAAGGTGTTTGTTTAAAGAAATATTTATCAGATAATTTACGATCCCTTGTACTGGTTCCTGTGCCACTGTCACCATGGTAATTTAGTTTCACTAATTCCATAATCTCAGGCTGTACGGCCCCACCCCTTTTTCTATCTTTGCCGCCTCAAAAATTTTCGATTAGCATGATCAAGATCACTTTGCCTGATGGCAGTGTAAGAGAAGTTCCTCAAGGTTCTTCAGCTATGGATGTAGCAAAAGATATAAGCCATGGTTTGGCACGCAATGTTTTATCTGCCAGCTTTAACGGCAATACGGTGGAAGCCATGGATCCACTTCCGGGAGATGGTGAATTGACGCTTTACACCTGGGATAACCCAGAAGGTAAAAAGGCCTTTTGGCACAGTAGTGCCCACTTGTTGGCGCAAACTCTTTTGCAATTTTACCCTGATGCTAAGCTTACCATTGGTCCTGCTATTGAAAATGGATTTTACTATGATGTAGATTTTGGAGATAAAAGTTTAGGCGAAGGGGATTTCGAGAAAATCGAAAAGAAGATGCTCGAAAATGCCCGCGAAAAATATGAGTTTAAGGTACACCCGGTAAGCAAGGCCGATGCCCTGGCCATGTACACTGACAATCCGTTTAAAACGGAATTAATAGAAAACCTTACCGATGGTGATATCACATTTTGTGATCATGCCGACTTTACCGATTTGTGTCGTGGTGGACACATCCCCAACACAGGTTTTATTAAGGCCGTTAAAGTAATGAGCGTGGCTGGTGCCTACTGGCGCGGTAATGAAAACAACCCACAGCTAACAAGGGTATATGGAAT
>CAXBJE010000220.1:0-5956 GCA_963975525.1 uncultured Owenweeksia sp.
TGGATGTATGGATTACCCACATTGGTGGCTACCCCGGGCGATATGATAGAAATGTAAAACCCGAAATTTTTGATAATCCACCTAAGCTGTATATCACCGGTCATAGCCACATTCTTAAAGTGATGAATGATAAAACACTGGGCTTACTTCACATGAACCCCGGTGCTATTGGCAAACATGGCTTACACAAAGTGCGCACTATGCTCAGGTTTAAAATTGACGGAGATCGAATTTTTGATTTGGAAGTTGTGGAAGTGAAGAGGTAGAATAAGTTATACCACAGATTACACGGATTTCACAGATTATCAACTTTGAACCTTAAACTTCATTACAACTTTAAACCTTTAGGTTCCCCTTCCACCGCATATGCCCACCAGTTGCGGATAAATCCCCAACCGTAGCCAAATAACATTGTAAACGAGGTAACAATGGAAAGTGCCGCCACCGAAACTGATTTAGACTCCAACAAACTTCCCAATAAGATTAGGGAGATATAAAGCTCAACAAATAGAATTGGAACCAGAAAGAGCGGGTTGAAAACTGAAAGTGGAATCACTAAAAAGGCCAAAATCACAAAAAGTGAAAAGGCCAGCGGAAACAGGTGGGTAAGCTTTAACTCTTCTTTATGGCGCTTATAAATATTTACACGGGCAGCACCAAACCTAAATACCTGGTAAAAAAACTGCTTTAAGCTGGTTCTGCGTTTGTGAAAAACATAGGCCTCAGGTATCAAATCAACCTTAAATCCGGCTTTAATTATTCGGATACTCAATTCTATATCCTCACCACATCTAAAATCGGAGTAACCATTTACGGCTTTAAACACTGATTTTTTCATGCCCATATTAAAGCCACGCGGGTGGTATTGGCCCACATGGCTCTTTTTACCACGGATCCCTCCTGTGGTAAACACACTCGTCATGCTGTATGATATAGCCTTTTGTAGGATGGTGAAATCCTTATGGGCAGCATCTGGGCCTCCGAATGCATCTAAAGGCTTGCTGGCCAAATGGCTCTCTATTTTTTGGAGATAGTCAGAAGGTATAAGGCAATCAGAATCCAAAAAAATGATGTATTCGCCCTTTGCAATTTCAGCCGCCCTGTTGCGAGCATCACTTACTGATAAATACTCTTCATAAACTATGGTAAGTGGATACTTGCCGTTGTTTTCAAACCTCTTAAGCTCCGGCCTTAGCTTGTCTCCGGGTGTTCCATCCCCAAGAATAACTTCAAAATCACTAAAATTTTGAGAGAGTAAGCTCTCTAAAAATTCCGCTACTTCATCTGGCCTTTTAAAGGTGGGGGAAATCAGGCTAAACTTCACTCTTATTCAAGTTTATCCTTTGATCAACGCTGTATTCAGTTCTCCTGCCACTGTTTCTTACAATAAGTTCTGCAAGAAAACCCGTCATAAAAAGCAAAGTACCCAGTATCATTGAGGTAAGGGCAATATAAAACCAAGCTACATCTGTCACCAGTCTGGCCTTTTGGCCGATACTCAACATATAAAGTTTATCAACGCCAATAAACAGCGCAGAGAAAAAGCCCACTACAAACATAAGGGTACCAATGAGTCCAAAAAAGTGCATTGGCCTTTTGGCAAATTTCGAAATAAAAGCGAGGGTAACCAGATCGAGAAAACCGTTTACAAAACGCTCCAAACCAAATTTGGTAACTCCATATTTACGTGCACGGTGCTCTACAGCCTTCTCTCCTATCTTTTTAAAACCTGCATTTTTTGCTAAAAAAGGGATGTAACGGTGCATCTCACCACTAACCTCCACATTTTTAATCACATCTCTGCTGTAAGATTTTAAGCCACAGTTGAAGTCGTGAAGTTCAATCTTACTCATTTTACGAGTGGCCCAGTTAAAAAGCTTGGTAGGGATGGTTTTGGAAAGCGGATCATAACGTTTCTTCTTCCAACCGCTTATAAGATCATAGCCTTCTTCTTTAATCAGTCTATATAGTTCAGGAATTTCATCCGGACTATCCTGCAAGTCTGCATCCATGGTAATTACCACATCTCCACTGGCAGCCTCAAAGCCTACATTAAGCCCGGCAGACTTACCATGATTTCTGCGAAAATGAATAGCCTTAACTCTGGGGTCAGCCGAACTCATTTTTAGTATTTCGGCCCAGCTGTTATCTGTTGAACCATCATCTACAAAGATTACCTCAAAAGAAAAACGATTGGCCTCCATTACTTTGGCGATCCAATCGTAAAGCTCCTTTATAGATTCGTCTTCATTATAAAGAGGTATTACTACCGATATATCCATATAATTTATTCCTCAGTGTCCTGAATCTGGTCAATATACTCTGGCTTGTTTCTTTTCATAATGGCGGCAACAATGAGGCCGATTACAGCATAGAGCACTATACCTGAAAAGAATCCTTTCACTTGGTTAACCACCGAAAACTGGTTGGTAGCCTCAAGTTTCTCAACCTGCTCAGTTATACTACTTTCCGGAGCTCCAAATCGCTCCATTAGTTGAACTGTGGTTTCAATAATTAATACCTGTACTCTTTCCGCAGCTTCAGGATCAATAACTGAAAACAGTAAAATCCCAAATACAGCTGAAACCAAAGCGGTAATACTATAGGTTAATATAAATGTGCTAAATGCTTCCTTAAATGACAAATATCCGCCAAATGCCTTTTTTACCTGACTTACTGCAACAATTAACAGAATCATATTAACCACCCACAACCCAATTCCTGCCATGGTATTTACCATCAATTTCAGATCAATCAGGTATGCCATCAAGGTGTAGAATATTCCAACCGAGGCTATTATGAGTCCGAAACGAGAGGCAACTGATTTTATGGTAGAATCCATGAGTGCATTGAGTTGTTTGATTGGCGGCAAATATAGCCAAAAGTAAAAGTCAGAAAAGTGAGATTTATTTTAAAAGTCTAAACCATTATTATACTTTTGCCGACTAAGGCAAGTCCCATACAACCAGCTCCTGGTGAACTCCCCCAGGGCGGGAACGCAGCAAGGGTATCCGGTTGAGCGGTGTGATATGGATCGCTTGCCTTTCTTTTTTCCCCCACTTACTCATTTTGGTTTTCTCTTTCCCTAATTTCAGATGGCTGTCTTAATGTTTTGGTTAATTTAGCGCCAACCATTTTAACTCGCTAACCTGTACTAATTTTATGCGGCTGACGCTCAGCTATATTATTTACTCACTGGTTATAACCAGTTTATTTGCTCAGTATTCTCCCACTGATGCAACTTCCATTAAAAAGTTCAAAAGCATAATCACAGAGTCTCACGTAGATTCTGTTGAAAAAGTGCTGGATGCCCATATTGAATTGTCTGTGCTGCTGCATAAGTATAACAGTAAAAACGGATTCGCTCAAACCGATAGTGCTGAAGCTTTTTTGAAACTGCACAATCGAATGGATCTTTATCCCAGGATAAATTCTGCCAGAGGTTTATTTTATGCTGATAAAGGTGATTATTTAAAGGCTTTACAGGAATATCAGCATGGAATTTACACTTACTCTCAAAAAGGGAAGGATGATATTCACATTGGTTATCTGCATGTTTCTATAGGTAACATTTTTTACAAGCTAGGTCAATATCGCGATGCAATAAAGTTTTACGAAAAGGCAGAAGCTATTTTCGGATCAAGCAACGACTATAAGGCAATTGAGGGCGTAGCTGTGGCCACAAATAATATTGGCCTATGCAACTTGCGGCTTGGTAAAAGTGAAATGGCATTGGCTAGTTTTAATGCGGCCCTTGAAATAAGAAGGGAGATGGAGAACAGGGTATTAATTACCCATTCCTATACGCACCTTATGGATGTATACCTTTCAATTAATATGTTTTCCAAGGCGGATTCTTTACTTGATTTGTCTAAAAAAGATCCGGGTATTGACACCAGTAGCATTTGGTATAAACAACTGCAAATACAAGGTGTATTCGTAAATATCCATCAGTCTAAATTGGCTGAGGCAAAAAACAACCTTGAGGCCCTTGAAAGCCACAACTTCGGTACGGATTATGACTTTTTTAAGCCATTGCTACTACAAGTAAGAGCTAAGTTGGAGATTGCATTGGGTAATTATTCTAAAGCCAAAATATTTATCGACAATGGTTATCAGGAGGCCTTTAAAAACAGGGACTTTCCGGCTGCCCTAAAGTTTAGTGAAATTGGTAAACAGCTTAGTATTAGGCAAAATAATATTAAGGAGGCCCTCACGTATGCCGATAACATTGAAGATGTTAGAGACTCTATTGCAGTACTCAATGAAGGTGTTGTTTCGGAGTTATTGGAAATAAGTATGGCGTTTGCGTCTGCCAAAAATGAAAACCGTGAGCTATTATCAACTGCAGAAGACTATTACGCCCGCATCAAAGGACAAAACTGGCTGTTGTTTGGTGCATTTTTAATCATTTCCATACTACTGGTACTTTTTTGGTACATCAATAAATTAAGTGCCAAGCAGCGGAAAAACCAAAGAAACCAGAGGGAGTTGAATCAGCGCATCCTGGCGGTTATTAATAATACGGATAGTCATATTCTTTCTTTAAATGATGATGGTGTAATCCGTCTTATTAACCAATCTGCAATTGAGTTTTTTGCATCATGGATAGAAAATGACATTAAGGCCGGGGACAACTTGTTTGATAAAATCAACAACCTTGAGGTTAGAAAACTTTGGACCGCATGGTTTGAAAAATCTAAGGAGCAAACAGGCTGGAAAGAGGTTTCGCAGATTAGGATAGACGGTAAATTCTTTTATTATCTGGAGAATTTTTCAACCATCAAAAAGGATAATGGGGAGTTTGCTGGCCTTGTGATGGTGGGCAACGACATTACCAAAGAACATGAGTTTAGTGTGGAAATAGCTGAACAACGTGACAGCCTTGAAAAGAGTAATAAGGCCAAGGAAAAAATGCTTTCCATTCTTGCTCATGATTTAAAGGATGCCATTTACTCCGCCCGCTCATTATCTGAAATGGTAACTGAAACTCCTGAGCAATTTCCAAAAGAAGAGTTGATTCATTTATTTGGATTGCTTTACAACAACTTTGATCGTACCAAAAATTTATTGGATGGTTTGCTGGACTGGATGAAAACGCAAACCGGAGGAATGGTGGCAAATCCAAATGCATTTAATCTTACTCATTTGGTAGAAGAAGTGAAATTGGAGTGCGAGGAACGCGCTACAGTAAAAGGAGTAGCCATTATCGTTCATATTGAGCACGAAATAACTGTTTTGGCGGATCGCGAAATGATTAAAACCGTATTGCGGAACCTTATCAGCAATGCTATTAAATACACGGAACCGGATGTAGGCAAGATTACCTTGAACACCTATTTAAGAGGCGAGAAAATTGAAGTGCATGTTAAGGATAACGGAATGGGAATCTCTAAGGAAGATCAACACAAGCTTTTTCAATTTGGAGGTCGTTTTTCAACACCCGGAACCAATAATGAACTTGGAACCGGTTTTGGGCTTAGCCTGTGTAAAGAGCTGTTGAAGCTCAACAAGTCAGTACTTCACTTAGAATCTCAGAAAACCAGAGGAAGCGATTTCTATTTTTCATTACCTCTTGTTAATAAAAATGAAATTGCCCTAAAGCATAGCCATTAAGGTTTAGTGCATACTTTCTACTTTTGCCACACATAATAAATCAGCTACATGAAATTCTTTATCGACACGGCCAACCTGGATCAAATTAAAGAAGCCCAGGACCTTGGCGTATTAGATGGTGTTACCACTAACCCATCGCTAATGGCCAAAGAGGGCATTACAGGAGCGGACAATATTAAAAAGCACTACCTGAAGATTTGCGAAATCGTGGATGGTGACGTTAGTGCCGAAGTGATTTCTACAGATTTTGAAGGAATGGTACGCGAAGGCGAGGCTCTGGCAGAACTACACCCTCAAATAGTGGTAAAAATTCCAATGATTAAGGATGGTGTAAAAGCCT
>CAXBJE010000221.1:0-5917 GCA_963975525.1 uncultured Owenweeksia sp.
CCGAAGGCTTTGATAAACTGATGGTTGAGAATAGAATTGGGGTAAACTCCATTCCTGTAAGTAATGATGGTGCCGGAATGATACCCAACGCCAGCCAGCATAATGTACCCGCCTGGACGATCTTCGCCATGTTCTTTATGGTAACCTCATTGGGTAGCAGCCTTGTAAAAGAGAAGCTAAGTGGAAGCTTCATTCGCCTAAAAACCATGCCTAGTGGTTATTTACGCGGGATACTATCAAAGCAGTTTGTTTATTTGGTGGTGGCCTTGCTACAGGTGGCGGTAATATTCTCCATCGGCATTTGGGCCTTTCCTTCATTGGGTTTACCAGCGCTTAATATTCCAAGTCACCTTTTTGCCTTATTGGTGGTTTCGGTGATAAGCGGCTTGTGTGCGGTTAGCTACGCCCTTTGTATTGGTGTATTTGCCAAAACGCAGGAGCAGGCCAATGGCTTTGGCGCTGTATCGGTAGTAGTACTTGCAGCCATTGGTGGAATACTGGTTCCTGCTTTCGCCATGCCCGATGGCTTTAGGGTGTTTACAGCTATTTCGCCATTACATTGGTGTTTAGAGTCGTATTACGGCTTATTTTTGGCCAATGGTAATCTGGGCGATATTTCAGGAAGTATAATACCGCTTTTACTAATTATTATTGTCCTTCAAGGCCTGGCATTTATTGGCCTAAAGAGGAAAAACCTAATTTAACTTTTAGATTGCTAACCTTCAGGAGATGCAGTCAAATAGAATTATACCATGGAAAAAGAACAATTAAAGCTTGAATTGAAGGAGCACATTGTAGAGTTTCTAAACCTTATGGAGGTTAAACCGGAGGATATAAAAGACAATGAACCCTTATTTGGTGGTGAGTTAGATCTTGACTCCATTGATTCGCTGGAGCTAATTGTAATGCTGGAAAGACACTACGGTATTAAAATAGAAGACCCTAAAGAGGGGAGAAAGGTGTTGGTGGATGTAAACACCATGGCCGATTACGTTACAGAACATAGAACAAAATAAGATTGGGGCGCATAGTTGTAACCGGTATTGGAGTGGTTAGTGCATTGGGTAACTCCTTGCATGAAAACCACAGAGGTTTGATTGCCGGCAAAAATGCGCTTACTCGGCTTGAGCTGTTTCCAACAAAATATGCTGAGACCCGATATTTTGGTGAGGTGAAACTCACCGATGAAAATCTCCGAAAAGAACTGGTATTAACTGACAAAGGCATTAGCCGAACCTCATTGTTGGCACTAAAAGCTATGAGTGAGGCCATAACTCATAGTCAGCTACAAAACAGTCGATTAGAGTCCAAAAACACCGCAATAATCGGAGCCAATACAGTAGGAGGAATGTGTCACACATCCGAGTTTCTTCATGATTCCACCTCTCTGGATAATCCAAGTATTTATATATCCTCTTATGACAATGGTTCTGTAACTCGCTTTTTACAAAATCAGTTTGGAATTAAGGGAATTTCAAATACCATAAACACCGCCTGTTCCTCCGGTGCCAATGCAATTGCGTATGGGGCAGAGTTGATAAATGCTGGTCTGGCCGACCGAGCCATAGTGGGCGGTGTAGACACTTTAGCAAAGTTTACAATTAACGGATTTAACTCCCTACACATCCTTTCACCTGAAATTTGTCGGCCTTTTGATAATTTTCGCCAAGGGTTAAACCTTGGTGAAGCCGCAGCATTTTTAGTGCTTGAAAAGGAGGAAGATGCTATCGGCAAAGAAATTTATGGCTTACTGACCGGTTGGTCTAATACCAATGATGCTTATCATGCCTCTTCAATTTCGGATAATGGTGACGGGCCATATCTGGCAATGAAAAGAGCTTTGGAAATGGCTGAACTACAGCCATCTGGCATAAGTTATGTAAATGCTCATGGCACGGCAACCGAAAACAATGACATTACAGAAAGTCGCGCCATGATGAGACTATTTGAAAACGTTCCGCCATTTTCATCTACCAAAAGCTATATAGGACATACCCTTGGAGCAGCAGGAGCTGTAGAGGCAGTTTACAGTCTATTAAGCCTAAAACATCAGGAGTTATATCCAAACTTACAGTTTGAGGAAGCTATTCCCGAAACAGGGCTTCTTCCTGTAAAGCAGTATCAAAGGGCAGAGGTAAGGCACGTGTTGTCCAATTCCTTTGGTTTTGGAGGTAATTGCAGTTCTCTAATATTTAGTGCGGTATGAAGATATATATCCACAATTCCAACTGCATTTACCCACAAGCCGCTTTTGACAAGCTGGATGAAGTGGCATTAAACTTATCTGAAAATAACAGGCTAAAAGCTATAGAACCTACCTACGAAGGAATACCAAAGGGTGTATTGCGGAGAATGGGAAAAGCAGTACGAATAGGTGTAGGGGCTGCACTTCCGCTCATCTCCGATAAGGAACTGGTTGGAATAATTTTGGGCACTGCCAATGGCGGAATGGAGGATTGCGTCCGTTTTTTTAATCAGATTATAGATTATGACGAAGGCAACCTTACGCCAACCAATTTTGTGCAGAGTACAACTAATGCCATTGCGTCTCAAATAGGGCTTATGGCCACCAACAAAGGCCACAACAGCACCCACGTGCATGCAGGGCTTGCTTTTGAAAATGCCCTGATTGATGCGTTTATTCAATTAAGACACAATCCCGAAAGCCAATATTTAGTGGGTGGGGTTGATGAAATTTCTGACTACAACTATAACATCGACTATTTGGGTGGTTGGAATAAAACCGAGCCCACTTTAAATACAGAACTTTTTGAATCCAAAACAAAGGGAAGTATTGCAGGAGAAGGGGCCGCCATGTTTTTAGCATCGGGTGCTGAAAATGGTGCTCAGTCTTGTATTACCGCTATGGAAACCCTGCCTTCAGGAGCTTTGGAGGAAGTGGCGGAATGGCAGAAGGTGTTTATTGGGAAGCATTTTTCATCAGGGCAGAAACCCGATTTAATTCTTACTGGCGAAAACGGAGATCCAAGGGAGTTGCCTTTTTACAATGCCATTGAAAGTCTTTACCCAAACACAACTTTTGCCCGTTATAAGCACCTTACGGGAGAGTTTCCTACCGCCAATGCATTAGGGCTTTGGTTTGCCAACCAGATTTTAGAAAGGCAAAAAGTGCCTGCTGTGATGATGAAAAAGGGAAGGACGGAGAGCATTAGGCGTATTTTGATATATAATGCTTACCACCAATCGCAGCATAGCCTAATGTTGCTTACTAAAGTTTAAGATTACATGGAATCAACCGGAGAAAAATACGATGAGCGCTTTTTTAACATTGTTCTGGTTGAACCCGAAATACCCAACAACACAGGAAGTGTAGGCCGGTTATGTGTTGGTAGTAAAAGCCACCTTCACTTAATTAAACCCATGGGCTTTGAAATTACCGATAGCCGTGTAAAACGTGCGGGCCTAGACTATTGGCCTGATCTGGAACTTACCCAATACTCCAACTTTGAAGAATGGCTGGCCACGGTTAAGGACAGAAGTCGCGTGTTTTTGTTTAGTAGCAAGGCCAGTAGGGCCTACCATAAAATTAACTTCCAAAAAGGCGATTGGCTTGTATTTGGTAAAGAGAGCGTTGGATTGTCACAATCGGTTTTGAGCCAGTTTCCTGAACAACATATTATTATTCCTTTTCCCGGCAAGGTGAGAAGTTTTAACCTCAGTAACGCAGTGGCCATGGCGATTGGCGAGGGTTTGAGGCAGGTTTCTTTTGATTCAGATTAAGAGGATAGGTTTTCCCTTATTTTAGAGCGCTTAATAAAGACTCAATCAGCAACAACTAAATGTCCCAAAAACTTTACACCAAATTTGATCCTGATTACGACTTTAGTGATGCTGACTACATCGTTATAGGATCGGGGATAGGCGGGCTTTCAGCAGCCATTTTTCTGGCTAAAGCCGGAAAAAAAATTGTGGTGCTAGAGCAGCACTACGTTCCAGGAGGCTTTTCACACACCTTTAAGCGTAAAGATGGTTTTGAGTGGGATGTGGGAGTGCATTACGTTGGTAACCTCAATGAAGATGACTCTCAGCTCAGGGTTCTTTTCAACTACTTGTCTGACAATCGCCTGAAATGGGAATTTATGGGTGATATTTATGACAAGGCTATTTTTGATGGTGATGTCTATGAATTCCCCGCAGGTAAAGAAAACCTCAGAAAACAGCTTTACCAATATTTTCCAGAAGAAAAGAGCGCAATTGATCAGTATTTTGAGATAGTTGATAAGGCTGTAAGCCGCTTTAGGCTTTACTTTATTGAAAAGGTTCTTCCACCAATTTTAAGGGTCACATTGGGTAAGTTGTTTACCAAAATGTTCAGGCCGTACTCCTCCATTTCTACGTATGATCAGCTTAAGAAGCTTACCAGCAATGAAAAGCTCATTAGTGTTTTGTGTTCTCAGTGCGGTAATTATGGCTTATCACCAAGAGAAAGCAGCTTTGCGGCTCATGCCATTGTTACCAATCATTTTTTTGAAGGTGGCTACTATCCTGTGGGAGGGGCTGCCGAGATTTACAAAAACATGATTCAAACCCTTAATGACCATGGGGGAAAGGTGTTTATAAGAGCCGAGGTAGAAGAAATTGTTACGGAGCGCAAGAAGGTAACCGGACTGCGGGTTAACAACACCCTTATACCGGCCAAAAGGGTAATTAGCAATGCTGGTACTCACAATACCTTCAGGCATTTGCTTAAAGAAAATGTAAACGGCTATTTAAAAAACAGTGTGAACGGAACTAAGGCTTCCACACCGCACTTGTGCCTTTATGTGGGTTTAAATGCATCTGATAACGACCTGAACTTACCAAAGCATAACATCTGGTATTATGACAATTACAAGATTGACTCTATTATAGATGCAAATTTTGCAAAGTCGCCAGAGACAATTGAGTTTGCCTACATCTCATTTCCATCAGCAAAAGATGCCGGTTGGGCGGACACTCATCCAAACATGGCTACTATACAGGCCTTAAGCGTGGGCAACTATGATTGGTTTAAGAAGTTTGAAGATGAAGCCTGGCGAAACCGGGGGGAGGAGTATGAGCTGATGAAAAAGGAATTTGAAGACAAAATGCTGGAAAAGATTTATGAGCTATTTCCTCAAATCCGCGGGCATGTAGCCGTAACAGAGGTTTCCACACCGCTTAGTACCAGGCATTTCACAAACTACCGTCAGGGAGAAATATATGGACTGGCGCATAATACCAAACGCTTTGAACTCAAAACCTTAAGACCTAAAACACCCATTAAGGGTTTGTATATGGTTGGCCAGGATATAACCGTGGTTGGCGTGGCTGGTGCTTTAACCTCTGGAATGTTGTGCGCTATTGAAATATTGAAGTTTAAGGTGCAAAAGGAATTTAAACGCATGGCCCGCGAAAACAAGGATGTTGATAGGGCATAAAAAAACCGTATCGTCTCAGCTAAGCCGAGACTACACGGTTTTTTAAGAAGTTAAACTCGGGAATTATTTGATCTCCAGCACTTCAATTTCGAAGGTAAGATCTTGTCCGGCCAATGGGTGATTAGCGTCAACCACAATGGTTTCGTCCTTTACCTCGGCAATAGTAAGTCTCATTTCTTGTCCTTCAGGAGTTTGAGATACAAGTCCCATACCCACTTCAGGCTTAATTTCTGGCGGAAGCTGGTTTTTTGGAACCTCTTGCATCATATCTTCTCTGCGCTCACCATAAGCTTCAGCAAATGGAATGTTCACAGTTTTCTTTTCGTTAACAGCCATGTCCATTACGCCTTTTTCGAATCCTGGGATAAGTTGCCCTTGTCCAAGCGTAAATTCCAACGGTTCTCTTTCCACCGAGCTGTCAAACACACGACCGTCATTTAACTTTCCTGTGTAGTGTACTTTAATCGTGTCGTTTGCCTTTACCGTACTCATAAAAA
>CAXBJE010000222.1:0-5912 GCA_963975525.1 uncultured Owenweeksia sp.
AGAAATTCCCCCCCACCACCCTTCATGCTGATGGAATTTACAATAGCCTTGCCCTGTACACATTTCAACCCAGCCTCAATGATTTCCCACTTAGAGGAATCAATCATAATTGGCACCCTCGAAATATCTGGCTCTGCAGCAATCAGGTTGAGGAACTTCACCATGGCCTCTTTGCCATCAAGCATTCCCTCATCCATGTTTACATCAATCACCTGTGCCCCGCCCTCCACCTGGTCTCGCGCAACGGCTAGGGCTTCATCATATTTATCTTCCTTAATTAACCGCAAAAACATGCGCGAACCCGTAACATTAGTGCGCTCGCCCACATTTACGAAGTTGGCAGCGGGGGTTATAATTAATGGTTCTAGTCCTGATAGTTTCATTCTGTTTCTGATACATCTGTGTTAATCTGTGAAATCTGCGTGAAAAACCTACCACGCTGATTTCGCTGATAAACGCAGATTTAGATTAACACTTCTTTTTGAGTCGAACGTGGGGAGTAGTTTTTAGCCAGCTCCGCAATTGCCTTAATATGCCCCGGCCCTGTGCCGCAGCAACCACCAATAATATTCACCAACCCCAAATCCAGGTATTCCTTTATTTGAGCAGCCATTTTTTCTGGCGTTTCATCATACTCACCAAAGGCATTGGGCAAGCCCGCATTGGGGTGGGCACTAATATTAAACTCGCTGTTGCGGGATAGTACTTGTAAATACGGACGAAGTTGTGAAGCTCCCAAGGCACAATTCAATCCCACGGAAAATAAAGGGGCATGTGAAATACTAATAAGAAAAGCTTCTGCCGTTTGCCCGCTAAGGGTACGCCCACTGGCATCGGTAATAGTGCCTGAAACCATAATCGGTAATTCTCGGCCAATCTCATCAAACAAAGCCATCACTGCAAAGAGGGCCGCTTTGGCATTTAGGGTATCGAATACCGTTTCTATGAGTAAGCCATCCACACCACCATCAATTAAAGCCCTGGCCTGCTCGGTGTAGTTGGCGGCCAGCGTATCAAAGTCAATGGCTCTGTAACCTGGGTTATTTACATCTGGCGAAAGGCTGGCTGTTTTATTGGTTGGCCCCATGGAGCCAATTACAAACCGGGGCTTTTCAGGCTCACGTGCTGTAAATTCATCTGCCACCTCTCTGGCAATACGGGCCGCCTCATAATTAAGTTCAGGAACCAAATCTTCCATGTCATAATCAGCCATAGAAATTCGGGTGCTGTTAAAAGTGTTGGTTTCAACAATATCAGCCCCAGCCTCAAAGTAGGCCGCATGAATATCTTTAATAATCTGCTGTTGAGTGATGGAAAGAAGATCGTTATTACCCTTCAAATCACTGGGGTAATCCTTAAAACGCTCACCGCGATAGTCTTCCTCTTTGAGCTTGTAGCCTTGTATCATGGTGCCCATGGCTCCATCCAACACAAGAATTCTTTTTTTGGCTTCTTCGGCCAGCAATGATTTTGTCATAGTTTAAATTTTAACCTATGACTTACCCGATTTCTTTTTATAAAGGATTGTTTTACGCACTCACTTTATCTCTCTCCAGACCTTGCGATCTTTAGCGGAGTAGGAGTTAGCACCCGGCCAGCCCGGGTTGCTAAGACGTCATAGGGCCTATTCCCTCAGTCTTTCTGGATAAGTCTATGACAAATAAACATCAAATTTTAACGCTCTCCAAATGTGTTCGATGAATGACAAGTTAGTCTATCTCAATTTTCAAACAACAAACATTCATACTTTTAAAAATCAACACATTACAATCACCAAATTGTAAGCTCATTTAATAAACTTGTCAGTTATCGAAGGTCATAAAGGTTTACTTAAATTTTATTTTACATTTGCCCACCCGTGGAGAAATTTGTCTGATTGCAACCACTTTAAAAAATGCTAAAGCAGTGTCCTTTAGCCATTTTTTCAGACAGTCTTATCGGAGTTTAACAAGACAATAATTTTAATGAAAGACTATGGCTTATTTATTTACATCTGAATCTGTTTCTGAAGGACATCCTGATAAAATTGCAGATCAGATTTCTGACGCTCTTATCGATAACTTTTTGGCTTTTGACAAAAACTCAAAAGTGGCTTGCGAAACTTTGGTTACCACAGGGCAGGTTGTACTTGCAGGTGAGGTAAAGTCTCAGGCCTATGTAGATGTGCAAACGGTTGCCCGCGAAGTAATCCGCAAAATTGGATATACCAAAGGCGAATACATGTTTTCCGCAGATAGCTGTGGGGTACTTTCAGCCATTCATGAGCAGTCATCAGACATTAATCAGGGTGTAGACCGTGGTACACCTGAAGAGCAAGGTGCCGGAGACCAGGGAATGATGTTTGGCTATGCCACCAACGAAACCGAAAATTATATGCCTCTGGCACTTGACCTGAGCCATAAAATATTGATTGAGCTGGCCGATATGCGCAGAAAGGGAACCGATATACCTTACTTACGCCCTGATGCCAAATCACAGGTAACCATTGAGTACTCTGACGATAACGTGCCTCAAAGGATTACGGATATTGTAGTTTCTACACAGCATGATGATTTTGCTGAGGAAGCAACCATGCTAGCTAAAATTAAGAGTGATATAGTTGGGATTCTTATCCCAAGAGTAAAGGCAAAATTGAAGCCCGAGCTTCAAAAGTTGTTTACCGATAATATTAAATACCACATTAACCCAACCGGTAAGTTTGTAATTGGCGGGCCTCACGGTGATGCTGGCCTTACTGGCCGTAAGATTATTGTAGATACTTACGGTGGTAAAGGTGCCCACGGTGGTGGCGCCTTTAGTGGAAAAGACCCAAGTAAAGTGGATCGTTCGGCTGCTTATGCCACCCGCCATATTGCCAAAAACATTGTGGCTGCAGGTTTAGCAGATCAGATTTTGGTACAGGTATCTTACGCCATTGGAGTTGTTGAGCCTATGGGAATTTTTGTGGACACTTATGGTACCGCTAAAGTGGACATGACCGATGGTCAGATTGCTAAAAAGATTTCTGAAGTGTTTGATATGCGCCCGGGCCTTATTGAACAACGCCTAAAGCTGCGTAACCCAATGTATAGCGAAACTGCTGCTTACGGGCACATGGGCCGCACTCCAGAAACTGTAACTAAAACCTTCCACGGTACTAATGGTGAAGATGTAACTATGGACGTAGAACTGTTTACCTGGGAAAAACTGGATTATGTAGATAAAGTGAAGCAAGCCTTTGGCTTGTAATTGAAAAAATAATATTGAAGATGTAATATTTGACCGCTTCGGGAAACCGGGGCGGTTTTTTTAAAGCAAAAAACCCGAAGAGAAATCTTCGGGTTTTAATTCTATTTACAAAATGGGCCTTTACAAAGTCACCATCCAATTGTACTTATCTTCAACCACTCCCATGCGGATGTCGGTCAAAGCCTTCTTTATTTTCATGGCATAACCATCATTTGGTGTGGCTACTTCGTAGTTAGTTCCTCTAAATCCTATTTGAGAAATCTGGCTCACCACAGCCGCAGTACCCATTCCAAAAGCCTCTTCAAGTCTTCCTTCTTTGGCTGCAGCTACCACCTCTTCAACTTTAATGGGGCGCTCCTCTACTTTACTTACAATATTGGTATCTCTCAAAAGGGTAAGGATGCTTTCTCTGGTAATACCTGCCAAAATTCTGTCGCTCAATGGTGGGGTAATAAATGTATCATCTATTACAAAACCTACATTCATGGTTCCTGATTCTTCTATCAACTCATGATCTCTATGATCGGTCCAAATAACCTGAGTATATCCTTCTTTTTTGGCTTGGTCAGTAGCAAAAAATGCCCCTCCGTAATTACCGGCACACTTGGTAGATCCTACTCCACCTCCGGCACTTCGAGTATAGGTTTCTTCTACTTTTACCTTTACATCACCAGAGTAATATGGCCCCACAGGGCTCATGATGATGCAGAAAATAAACTCATCAGAAGGGCGGGCTGCCACAAACTCTGAGCTACCAAACATAAATGGTCTTAAATACAGCGAATGCCCTTTGGTAGTAGGAACCCAGGCGCGATCAATATCTACTAGTTTTTTTACACCTTCCACAAAGTCTTCAACAGGATACTCAGGCATAAACATCCGCTTGGCAGAGTGGTTTAAACGCTTGGCGTTGGCTTCTGGCCTAAACACTCCAATCTTTCCACCCTCCATATAATAGGCTTTTTGCCCTTCAAAAATGGCCTGGCCATAATGCAAGGTGTGCATAGCCGGTGTAAAACTAAATGGTCCGTAGGGCTTTATTTCCGCCTCTTCCCATTTACCATCCTTATACTTACATACCAACATGTGGTCACTAAATTCTTTACCGAATACGAGGTTGTTGAAATCAACCGAGTCAATTCTTGATTTCTCTACTTTAGATATTTTCATGGTAATAAATATGAGTATTATGGAAGGGGCTGCTACAATCCTTTGGATTTGTATCTTTGGAACCCTAAAATTTAGTAATAAAAAATGAAAAAGCTAGCCTTTTTATTCGTGAGTATAAGCCTGCTTACGGCCTGCAATAATACTACAAACCAAACGGAGGAGGAAACGGAAACAATGGTTTCTGAAATTAATCCTGATTACCAATACTATGGCGACTCCATTAGTGATGAGGGCGCTATACCTGTAGCAGAATTAATGACTAAAATGGAAGGTAAAGACTCTGCCGCCATGAAGGTGGAAGGTGTTATAACCGGATCATGCCAAAAGAAGGGATGCTGGATGAAAATGGATTTGGGAAATGGCGAGCAAATGCACGTATCCTTTAAGGACTATGAGTTTTTTGTGCCAAAAAACCTTGATGGCGAAACTGCCATTATGGAAGGCTATGCCAAGGTAAGTACCACTGATGTGGATATGCTAAGACACCTTGCTGAAGACGCTGGTAAATCTGAAGAAGAAATTGCCGCTATTACTGAGCCTGAAGTGGGTGTTACCTATGTGGCCACCGGGGTTATCATTAAGCCAAAATCATAATTGATGCGTAAGATATTAGTATCAGGATGCCTCGCTGGGGCATCCTTTTTTATTGGTTGTAACCAAACTGCTGAAGCAGAAGCAGAAACCGAAGTAAAGGAGACCAAGAAACTGGAACTGACTGAACCCAGTGAACTGGTATTGCTGATGCGGGAAATGTATGATACCAATCTGGAGCTGAAGAAGAAACTGGAAAATGGCGAGATGCCGGAAAGTTTTCCGGAAGACTTTTACACACTGCATGATGCCGTAGCCACTAAGGGGATGATATCTGATAAAAGCAGAAGCACATTTGAGGCTTTGGCTGATCAGTATAAAGATGACTTGAAGGAAATTGAAAATGCCCCTACCCCAGCCCACGCCAAAATTGCCTATAATGAAATGGTAATGACCTGTGCCAGTTGTCATCAGGTGTACTGCCAGGGCCCACTGCCCAAAATAAAAAGGATGAAACTTAACCTTAATGAATAGGCAGGTTGTAAAAACTAATGACAACTCCTCTACCCTGTTTGTACCGGAACTGGCGCAACACTACCATTCAACCCATGGCGCTGTACAAGAGTCGGTGCATGTATTTATAGAAGCAGGGCTTCACCAGTTTTTAGAGACACAACAGCCCATTAGCATTTTAGAAATTGGCTTTGGCACCGGCCTCAACCCTTTGCTCACTTTGCTTGATGCCGAAAAAAACAATCTGGAAATAAAGTTTACCACTTTAGAGAAGTACCCCTTAACTATGGACGAAGCCATGGAACTTAACTATGGTGAGATGTTAGGGGGAAGAGATGCCAAAAAGTATCTGTTGGAGCTTCACCAGGTGGTTTGGGAAAAATGGATTGAGATTACCCCAAAATTCTCTATTCTAAAAAAGGAAATAGACTTTAAAATTGGAAACAATGGCAGGTTCAGTGCAAGCAACA
>CAXBJE010000223.1:0-5907 GCA_963975525.1 uncultured Owenweeksia sp.
CCCCAAGATACATTGAAGCGCGGCTAACCAAGTTTGCTCTGGAAGTGGGCTTTAGCCCTAAAGTAACCGAATGGCAGGCTAGTTACGATGGCCGGGCAAAAGAGCCCGTAAACTTACCTGTGAAATTTCCATTATTGCTCGCACAAGGTGTTGAGGGTATTGCGGTTGGGTTATCTACCAAAGTTTTACCACACAATTTTAATGAACTTATTGATGCCTCCATAAAAATATTGCGAGGCCGGAGTTTTGAGATTTTACCCGATTTTCCAACTGGGGGAATAGCTGATTTCTCGAATTACCAAGAGGGAACAAGAGGGTCAAGAGTACGTGTGCGTGCCCGCATGAGCATAGATGATAAAAAGACAATTGTTATTACCGAAATTCCTTTTGGTACTACAACCACAAGTGTTATTGAGTCTATCCTCAAAGCAAATGATAAGGGTAAAATCAAAATCAAGAAAATAGAGGATAACACCGCCAGTGAGGTAGAAATTCAGGTGCATTTGGTACCGGGCGTTTCACCAGATAAGATGAAAGATGCACTTTATGCATTTACTGATTGTGAGGTTTCTATTGCTCCGCTGGCTTGCGTTATTGAAAATGACAAACCCATATTTGAAGGGGTAAAGGATCTTCTAAAAAAATCAACGGAACGAACTGTTGAATTGTTAAGGCGCGAACTGGAGATACAACTGGGGGAGTTGCAGGAACAATGGCACTTTGCATCATTGGAGCGTATTTTTATTGAAGAAAAGATTTACCGTGACATTGAAGAGGCAGAAACCTGGGAAGAGGTAATTTCCTTTATCAGGAGAGGGCTGGAGCCACATATTGGTAATCTTCTTAGAGATGTTACAGATGATGATATTACCAGACTGACTGAAATCCGGATTAAGAGGATTTCAAAATTTGATAAGGATAAAGCCGATCAGCATATTCTTGATTTGGAAGGTAAAATTGATGCTGTAAAGTTCAATTTGGCCAACCTTATTGATTTTGCTGTTGACTACTTCAAAAACATTAAAAAGAAATATGGCGAAGGCCGAGATCGTAAAACAGAGATAAGACTGTTTGAAGATATTGATGCCACTAAGGTGGTGATGGCCAACACCAAACTATATGTAAATAGGGAAGAAGGCTTTATCGGTACCAGCCTTAAAAAGGATGAGTTTGTAACCGATTGCTCCGATATTGATGATATTATTGCTTTTACCCGAGACGGGAAGATGGTGGTATCAAAAATTGACCAGAAGACGTATATAGGTAAAAACATTATACACGTTGCCGTTTGGAAGAAAGGAGATAAGCGCACTATTTACAATATGATTTATCGTGATGGCCCCAAGGGAGCATCGTTCATGAAGCGCTTTAATGTAACCAGTATTACCCGCGATAAGGAGTATGATCTTACCCAGGGAACAAAAGGTAGCGAGGTGCTATACTTTACGCATAACCCCAATGGGGAGGCAGAAACTATAGTGGTGTTGCTTCGCAATCTGCAAAAGCTAAGAAAGACCAAGGTTGACATTGATTTCTCTGAATTAGCCATAAAGGGCAGAGCATCCAAGGGTAACTTAGTAACCAAATATCCTGTAAAGAAAATTGAGCTTAAGGAAGAAGGGGTGAGTACGCTTGCTGCCCGTAAAGTTTGGTTTGATGAAACTGTAAGGCGCCTTAATGCCGATGGCCGTGGTGAGTTGCTAGGAAGCTTTAAGGGTGAAGACCGGATTTTGGAAATCACGCAGTCTGGTAATTACAGGTTACTTGGGTTTGACCTTAGCACACACTTTGAAGATGACATGCTTATTCTGGAGAAGTTTAACCCTGAAAAGGCCGTTTCAGCAATTTATTATGATGCAGAAAAGGAGCGCTACTATGTGAAGCGCTTTATCCCCGAATTGAGTGAGAAGAAGGAACTTTTTATTTCTGATAATGAGGGCTCTCGCCTTGAGTTTGTTTCTACTGATGCCCAACCAAGGGTTGAGTTGGTGTTTAGAAAAATAAAAGGAAACCAAAGGGATAATGAGGAAATAAACCTTTGGGAGTTTATTGCCGTAAAGGGAATGAAGGCCCAGGGAAATCAACTGACCCGAGATGAGGTTAGGGATATTAATCCGTTGAAGTTGAGGAAGTTGAGGAAGTTGAAGAAGAAGTTGTTGCTGATGAAGCTGATGAAACCGATGACTCATTGGATACAGACACCAGCTTTACAGGTGATGAAGAACAGGGTACTTTGTTTTAAATTAGCCAAATGAAGACATTTTTACTTGCTCTGCTCTCCCTTTCGGGGATTGTTTGCAGTGCCCAGGATAGCCTTGAAGTTACCAAACTTGGCAACCTTCCGTATAACGAAATTATTAATGACGTTTGGGGCTACGCCACGCCCACAAAGGAATACGCGCTGGTTGGTGTAAACACAGGGTTTTCAATTGTTGATGTTACTAACCCTAAAGTGCCAGTGGAAAAACACTTTATTCCTGGTAATAATACTGTTTGGAGAGATATAAAAACCTGGAGCCACTATGCCTATGTAGTGCATGATGGGGTAGGAGGTAGCCGCAACTCTGATGGTATCTTAATAGTGGACTTGAATACTATTGATTCCACTAATATTTCATACACCCAGTTTTTTCCCATGGTAAACATTGGCGGAAACAGCTTTACCTACAGAAATGCCCATAATCTTTTTGTTGATGAAAATGGAGTGTTGTACCTGTTTGGTTCTAACCTTGGTGTGGGCGGGGCTGCTATGTTTGATTTAACATTGGACCCAAACAATCCTACTTTTTTGGGAGCTTATGATGGAGCTTATTACCACGATGGTGTAGCCCGCGGGGATACTATGTATGGCGCGGCCATTAACATTGGCAAATTTGAAGTGGTTGATGTAAGTAATAAAATGGCACCGGTGGTTTGGGCTTCCAAAGCCACGCCAAATAACTTTTGCCACAATATTTGGTTTTCTGATGACAACAAAACTGTGTTTACCACAGATGAAAAGAAAGGGGCTTACATTACGGCTTATGATGTAAGTGATTTGAGCAGCGTCCAGGAATTAGATAGAATTAGAACCACTATTTATGATCCCAATGAAGTGATACCTCATAACACTCATGTTAAAGACGATTTTCTGGTAACTTCCTACTATACCTCTGGTTTGCAAATTGTAGATGCCAGCCAACCCGATATATTGATTGAAACTGCTTATTATGATACTTCGCCTGTGCAGGGAGATGGTTTTGATGGTGCCTGGGGAGCCTACCCATATTTACCAAGTGGCAATATTTTAGTTTCGGATCGCCAGGAGGGCTTATTCATATTGAAAAGCACTTATCCGAGGGCTTGCTTTTTTACAGCTTTTGTAAAAGATTCAGTTACTCAAAACCCAATTCCTACAGCTGATGTAACGGTGGTTAGAGCTAGTATTGGTGGGCAAACGGATTTGTTTGGCAACTTTAAAGGTGGACGCAGAGATACCGGAGATTTTTTGGTTGTAGTGGAAAAGCCAGGATACCATACTGACACCATGCATGTAAAGCTAAGAAGGGGGATTGTACGCCATCGTAGTATAGCCTTGCTGCCTATTGGCTTTTCAATTGATGAAAATGGCAATACTTCTCGGCACATCAACATTTATCCTAACCCTACAAATGGGGTTTTCAACCTTGAGTTGAAGGGTATTGAAGATCCAAAGGCAAGAGTTGAAATTTGGGATTTAGCCGGAAGGCAACATTTTAATCAGGCATTTGATGTTGCAAACGGTGAAATGCGACTGAGCCCCGCTTTAAACCAAGGGGTTTATATTGTGAGAGTTACTAATGGCGAACTAACCTATGCAACTCAACGATTAGTGATAACTCCCCAAATAAAATTTCGGATATTTCGCCTTTGAAACATAACTCCTAAAAGGTGCTTTACTCCATTCTCCATTTTACTGAATTATTCTTTTTATTGCTGGTTGGCATGCAGGTCATATATCTGTTTGTGTTTTCCATAGCCAGTGTATTTTCATTTCGTCCCAAACTAAAACAGGGAGCTTCTGACAAGAAGAATAAAATCATCGTATTTATTCCTGGGTATAAGGAAGACAGAATTATTATAGACACTGCTTCTCAAGCTTTAAATCAATCCTATCCTAAAGAGTTTTATGAGGTTGTTGTGTTGGCAGATAGCTTTTCGGAGGAAACGCTGGAAGGTTTAAGAAAACTTGATGTTACCACCCTCGAAGTTAGCTTTGAAAATAGCACCAAGGCCAAAAGTCTCAATAAAGGTTTACAAACATATGGTGCATCAAAGCCAGATATGGCAGTAATTCTGGATTCTGATAATGTGATGGCTCATGATTTTCTTGAAAAAGTAAATGTGGGTTACAACTCAGGTTATAAGGTTATTCAGGGGCACCGCACTGCTAAAAATCAGCAAACTGATTTTGCTTTATTGGATGCTATTAATGAAGAGATCGGCAATAGTATATTCCGCAAGGGGCATAGAGTGTTAGGGGTTAGTTCAGCATTAATTGGCTCAGCCATGACTTTCGATTTTCAGTATTTTAAATCTATTATGGATGATATTGAGGATGTGGCAGGGGAGGACAAATTAGTAGAGCTAAAAATCCTTAAGGAGAAGCAGCTTATAGAATATTTTGAGGATGCTTTGGTTTATGATGAGAAAGTATCCAATGCCGCTAACTTCTCAAAGCAGCGTACCCGCTGGGTGGGGGTGCAGATTTACTTTTTCAAGAACTACTTTGTTGATGGACTGAAGGAGTTATTCCTAAAAGGAAATGTGGGTTACTTTGATAAGGTTTTTCAGTTTTTCTTAATCCCAAAGGTATTGTTGATTGGGCTTATGGGAGTATTGGGAGTACTGTCAGCATTTAGCTTTGTGAGCCCCATTTGGCTATATATGGCCATTGTTTACGTTTTTGCTTTACTATTTGCTATTCCCAGAAGGTTTTACAATCTGAAATTATTGAGGGCTGTATTTAATATACCAAAGGCCATCATTTTCATGATTTTGGGAATTCTAAGAATCAGAAAAAGTACGGCTTCAAAATTTGAGGTAACTGAAAAGGGGACATAAAAAAACATCTCGAGCATAGCTGAGATGTTTTTGTGCAATATATCAGATGTTTTAGTTAGCAGGCTTAAGTACTACAAGCTCCTTTGTAATCAAGTATTTTAATGGGAAAAAGCTCAAATTGACATTTTTGAGGCCTGGAAGTTTGTTGAGTTTACAGTGGCTCATTCTGCGCTCAATCTTTAGTCCGGCTTTCTCAGTAATACCTTTCAGCATTTTGTGGTTAAGGTGATTAAGCTCAAAATATTCAGACATTAAGTCTTTCTCTCCAACCAATATCCTATTCCGTTTTTTTAGTTTAGGTATCATAATGCTTTCTGGCCAGTATTGTGACCACGGAATTTTGAAAATCCTGTTGAGGTGAGATGCGTATGGTCCTTCCCATGGGGGGTAGCTTACAAAAATTATCCCTCCTTCTTTGAGGTGGTTTTTGAGTTGAGCAAAAATGGGAAGCAAGTAATCTGGTTGAATATGCTCTGCCACATCGTTCAAAAATATGTAGTCGAACTTTTCATCTAATGGGTTTTGTACAATGTCCTGAAGAATGAACTGCACATGTTCTTTTCCGAGTTTTGTTTTTAGGATGTTGCAAATTTCAATATGGTTGTGGTCAATGTCAATCCCTTTGATATCACATGAATAGTGTTCGTCCATCCAAAGAGTCATTCCACCCATTCCGCATCCAAAATCAAGAACTTTTTTACCACTTAAGTCGTAGTACTTTTCAATAAACGCTTTGTCTAGCATTAAGTGCGAGTCTTCCTCTCGAAAGTTCCTTTCGGCATAAGCTAGTCCTTCAGCTTTTTGTTCGGCAGTCATAGGTTTAGA
>CAXBJE010000224.1:0-5896 GCA_963975525.1 uncultured Owenweeksia sp.
TAACTTCGCTGGCGCCCAATTTCAAGAACTCGCTGGTTTCTGTTAAAAAGCGGCTGCGCACCAGTATGTGCACGGTATTGCAAATATCCCTTATGGAAGAAACCACCTTACGGGTAGCGGGAGGGTCGGAGATGGCCACCACAGCCACTCGTGCTTTATACACATGCAAATGTTCCAGCATGTAAGGGTTTGATGCATCTCCAAAAAAGATAGGTTCACCATTGGCTTTACCATATTCCACATTTTCGGTATTGATGTCGATAATAGCATAAGGGATACCAGCATGCTTGGCGATTTGTGCCATTTGCCGGCCATTAAGCCCATAGCCGATAATAATCACATGGTCTTCCAGGTTCTCTGAAATTTCTTCCATGTCTTTGTTCTCTCCCTGTAATGTTACTTTGCGGGCGCTGCTCTTGCTCAAAAGGGCCATGGACAGTTTATCTGAAGATTGAATCACAAAGGGCGTCATGGCCATAGTAAGTATGGAAACAGCAAGGAAGTACTGATAGGGCTCTTCGCGTAACAGGCCATAGCTCATACCCACCGCAGCAAGGATAAAGGCAAATTCACCCACTTGGAATAGTGTAAAACCACTAAGCAGACTGGTACGCAGCGGAAAGCTTAGAATTTTGGAGGATATCACAAGTACGATAAACTTTAGGAGGAATACGGCTACAGTAGCAATTAGGATAATTGCAATGTTTTGATAGAAGAAGGTAACATCCAACAGCATACCGATGGAAACGAAAAAGAAACTCGAAAAAATCTCCCGAAAGGGAATAATAAGGCCCGTGGCCTGATGACTGTATTCGGACTCTGAAATAGTAAGACCCGCCATAAACGCGCCAAGCGCCAACGAAAGCCCCAGCATATTGGTAGCCCATGCTACTGCAAAACAAATCACCACTATGGAAATGATAAACAGCTCCCGGCTACGGGTTTTTACTATAGCATGTAAAAGCTTTGGAACAAGGTAGCGCGCCATTAAAAGTACTGCTACAATTACTCCAGCTGCCTTAAGTATCAATAACCCTAGCTCAACCCAAATATTTCCGCCTTCGCCCGCCAACATTGGTGTTAACAGCATCATCGGTACAACTATAATATCCTGAAATATGAGGATTCCGAGGGCAATTTTTCCATGGGGGCTGTTCATCATCCCCATAGACTGAAGAAGGCTAAGCACTATGGCCGTACTACTTAAGGAAACTAAAAATCCAAAAAACAGCGATTCGTTAAATGAAAACCCAATTGAAATCATGCAGGCCAGCACGACACCAATGGTTAGCAGCACCTGACTGGCGCCACCAATAAAAACCACCTTTTTAATTTTTGCGAGACTGGCCAATGAAAATTCTAATCCAATGATGAAGAGGAGGAGAATTACACCTATTTCGGAGAGTATTTCAATTTCATGAGAGGCATTGATTAGGGCAAAACCGTGGGGGCCAAATACGATTCCGGTAGCCAGAAAACCTAAAATGGTGGGGAGCTTTAACCTTTGAAACAGAAATATGACCACCACCGACAGGCCGAGTAGTATTACTATGTCTTGTAACAGAGGGATTTCCATAAACTATTGCTGGTTGAAATTAAGTGCTGAAAAGTAGAAAACTTCTTACAGCTAAATTGTTTGGTAAAATTAAGCCATAGATAAATAGAATAAGAGTTAGCCCCGGGGCTTGAACATATCAGATTAAAGAACAATGTGGCTAAAATCGCGCCTGATAAGTAATACCGGCCTGATAGCGCAAAATGTCTCTACGCGTTTGTAGTTGCTTGTAATTTAGGAAGCCAATTCCTCCACCAGCATAAAACCCAAAGTAGTTGGCTGAAGACAATCTGAAATTGCAGCCCAAATTACTAATGGCTAAAGACTCCCATGCCTTATCATTCATCGAATTTGCGGTTATTCCCGTTTGGTAGGCACGTCCCAATGAGCCTTGTAGCTCAATAAAACCATGCGTTTTTTGCGAATTTGTTGAAATGCGTAAATTCAATCCACCTCTAAACCCCATAGGGCGATGGGCAAATTCCCTATTTAAAGATGTTCGCTTAGTGATACTTTGTAATGTGGTATAACCATTAATAAACAGTGCTCCTGAAAAATGATGATCATCATGCATGACGTACGCCAGTTGAAGAGAAGGCATGATTTGGTTAATGTAGTTGTACTGTACAGTACCAAACTGAAGTTCCATTGAACGGGGATTTTTGCCATTGTTATTTTGGCCTAACAATCCCATATTAACCAGTAATAATAGGAATAAAAGAGCTGGTTTTTTCATAGGATGAAATAACATCATCTGTACGAAAAAACCTAAACCAAAATTTTAAATTATCCCCTGTGCCCGCATTAAATCTGTAGCGTTTGGTGTGGTGCAAATGCCTTCGCGTAATTTGTAATCAAACAGCAACTCACCATCTTTTACTTTTGATTCAAAGTAGAGGGCTTTAAAAACCCCGGATTGCTTTTGAGCTAAATCCGCAATATCAATATCATGGGTAGCAATCACACCAATGGCATTGTTGCCTGCAATTTTTTCCATGTACAGGCGTGTGCCGTTGCGTTTGTCTTCAGAGTTGGTTCCGCGCAATATTTCATCTAGCAGTACCAGGCAAGGGTGGTCTTCGTTCAGCACATTTTGTATTCGCTTTAAGCGGATAACTTCGGCCTGAAAATAAGATTCATCCTTGTCTAATGAATCCACCACCTTCATACTACTCAGCAGGGTAAAGGGATAGGCGCTCATTTGGCTGGCACAAACAGGAAGCCCAGCTTTCATTAAAACCAGATTAACCCCAATTGAGCGGAGAAAGGTACTCTTGCCGCTCATGTTGCTTCCTGTTAAAACCGCGTACCTGTAGTCTTCAAAATCCAAGTCATTATTTACCCGTTTGGCAGAATCTATCATAGGGTGGCCAAGCTCTTTGGCAGAAAAGCCTTTTTCAGAGGAAACTATGGGATAGGTGAAATCAGGATGATTGTAGGCGTAATTGGCTTTACTCACTATTTGATCAAACTCAGCCACCGCATCCAACCATTCATAAACAGCATTGCCATGGTTCTTTTTCCAGTTGTACAGTCCATTTAGCACATGGAGGTGATAATGGTAAAGTCCGTTGGTGAAAAAAAGGGCAACCACATTGCTCATTTGGTCAAAGCCATCCAGCAATTTAGAGAGTTGGCCCAGTACAGCACTGGCTTTTTCAGAGGAAGACTCCAACCGTTGCTTTAGCTTTTGGAGCTCAGCACTTTTAAACTCACGGTTTTCAATATGCTGTAAAAGTTGACTGTAAAGGGTTAATGATTTTGAAATCTTGTTGAGCTTATCGTATTCCTTTTTAATGAATTTATACTGGGAGAAAACCAAAAACAGGTTTAGTCCAAAAGCGTAGGAAAACCAGTTGAAGTGTTGAAGAGTAGGGGCAATAAGCCAGTTAATCAGCAAACCTATACCAACAACAGCTAACGGATACAGCAGCAAGGGTTTGGCTATTTTGCTTTTAGTAGATTCCTTACTGAGCCAGTTTTCCAGGGTTGGTTTTAAGTATGGGTTTTCTTCAATATCACTGGCGGCCACCATAAACCCCTGGCGCCAGTCTACATCTGGGGTTAATTCTTTTACGGCCTCTTGCTTTGCCGGTATGTTTTCTGATTTTTCGCCAAGTAGCTCATTGGCCAGTTTCATCTTCCCGCCAAGGGTAACGGTGCGGTTGATGTGCTGAAAAAGTGAGTGGTTGCCAAAAAGGTCCAGATCATTAGAGAAGAGGTGCTCGCCTTTTACCCATTCCGGGCCACCATCAAAAGCGCTTAAATCACCATTGAGGTAGTGCTGCTCATTCTGATTTATGCGGATGTAATTCTTTAAATCTGTAATATGCTTACGTAGTTTAAGGTGCCGAAAAAGCACGGCCACAAAGGCCACCACAAAGGCTAAGGCTATGTATAGAAATCCGCTCCAATCTTCGGAGAGGTAAAGATATCCCGCGAAAGCGGCCATAAGAATGAGGAAAAATCGGAAGGCGGAGTAGCTGCGGTCATTTTTACGGCTGGCCTTTAGCTTGCCTGTGAATAGCTCTTCACTTTCACGGTAAAAGTCGTGTAGCATTAATGTTCTAAAATTTTAGTCGCCAAAGGTGCTAAGAATTTTTTGACCTTAAATAGGACAGATGTGGCGCTTTGCCTGAACTAATCACCACTATATTTGATTAGTATAGCTCAACATCCAAGCCCATGAAAAAATACCTGAGAGTTGTAAGGCGCATCTATTTTCAGATTATCAACAGCATTGCTTTTTACCCATCGCTGATTGCTTTTGGGTTTTTTATGCTGGCCATAGGCATTATGTATGTGGAGTACATGCCGGTGGTAGAGGCCTTTAAAGACAGAATTCAGTTTTTGCTTGTTGCCGATAAGGACACGGCTAAGGCGGTTCTTACTACCCTTGTTGCCAGTCTTATTTCACTAACCGTTTTCAGCTTTTCAATGGTAATGGTGGTATTGAATACAGCAGCTTCAAACCTTTCTCCACGGGTGTTGCCGGGCTTGGTAAGCAAAAAGGCACATCAAATTGTATTGGGCTTTTATTTAGGGAGTATTATCTACTGCCTCATCTTGATTATTAACGTTCAAAAAAATGAACAGAGCTATCAAACTCCAACTTTAGGAGTGCTGCTGGCAATGGTTTTTGGTATTCTGTGTATGGCGCTGTTTGTGTATTTTATTGATTCCATTTCGCGAACCATACAAACGGATCATGTTCTCAATCAAATTTTTAAACAAACCCGCAAAAAGCTGGAGGAAAGCAGATGTAGATTTGAAGAAGCTGGTTCTGTAGAACTTCCGGATTCCGAAGGCTGGACCTATATCTACTCCAATCAGTCGGGATATTTTAAAGACATGGCCAGGAGGGAGCTTTGCAAGTTGCTGGCCGAGAATGATCTTAAAATGTATGTGCGTGTAACCAAAGGGTTTTTTACTGTAAAGGGGTTTCCGTTGATTAGCATTAATCGGGATATTTCGGAAAACAAGGAATTGATTGAGGAAATATTGGGGCACTTTACCTTTTTTGTTGAGGAATATGCTAGTGATCATCACAGCTATGGCTTTCGCCAGATTTCGGAAATAGCCGTAAAGGCGCTAAGCCCTGGGATTAATGACCCTGGAACGGCCATTAGAGCGGTAGATATGCTGAGCATATTGTTTATTGAAAAAATGGGCTTACCCGATTATGGGTTCGTAACAGATGCAGAGGATGAGGTGAGATTGTATTATAGGGAGCAAACTTTTGAAGAGTTGCTTTTTGAAATGCTTACCCCTATTAGGGAATATGGAAACTCAGATACCTTGCTGATGCTTAATTTGATAGAAGCCTGCAAGAACATGCTTTATTCTAATGACCTGAATGAGCATCATGAAAAGGATATTGCAAAGTTTTTAAAAGCCATAATGGAAGATGCCAAGCTGAAAATTGAAAATAGTTTGGATCAAAAACGTATAAATGAGGCAGTTGAGAATTTGCCCAAAACAGCGGGAGAGTCCTTTAGAAACAGGCTTACAGCAGACTAGAAAATATTAGTGATTATTTTTTAGAATATGCTTGTGCGATTCATGTGGATGTGTAAATTTGCACCCCTCTTAAACAAAGAGACGTTCTTTATTAAGAAGCCTGGAGAGATGGGTGAGTGGCTTAAACCAGTAGTTTGCTAAACTGCCGTACGGGAGACCGTACCGGGGGTTCGAATCCCCCTCTCTCCGCAACAATAATTTTCGGGGCGTAGCCTTTCGTCAAGCTCAAGACAGGCTTCACCCGGTAACGCGTCCCGCTTGAGGCGGGAAGGTCGTAGTACAGAATCGTAAAGGAGTGAGAAAGCACTTCAGCATAAAACT